>DATCLL010000246.1:0-7818 GCA_036563935.1 Limnochordales bacterium
GTTCCTCTCCCCGGACCCGGCCGCCGCCGCCCGGCTGGCCAGGGTGCTGGCGGCCGGGGCGGCCGGCCTGGAGGAGGCGGCGGGTCGTCCTGTGAGGTGGGAGGAGGCGGCCCGGGCGATGGCCGAGGGATTTGCCGTCGCGCTGGGCATCCGGTGGGCTCCCGGCGGCTTGAGCCCCGGGGAACAGCGGCGGGCTGGGGAACTGGTGGCCAGCCGTTACGGCACCGACGCCTGGAACCGCCACCGGCCAGGGCGGGTGCGGGCGGGGGTGAGCCCGTGAGCGGCCTTCGCCTGGGCTACCTGGGGCCGGAGGGAAGCTTCAGCCACGAGGCGTGCCGGCGGTGGGCCGAGCGGGCCGGGGTGAACGGCGCCCGGCTGGTGGCCCTGCCGTCGCTGGACCGCCTCTTCGAGGCCGCCTCCCGGGGCGAGGTGGACCAGATCGTCTGCCCCCTGGAGAACTCCCTGGAGGGTTCGGTGGCGGCCGCGGTGGACCTGTGGCTGCACCAGAGCGCCCTGTTCCAGGTGGGGGAACTGGTGCTGCCCGTGGAGCACGTGCTGGCCGCGCGCCCGGGGGTGGCCCTGCGGGAACTTCAGGCCGTGCTGTCCCACCCCCACGCGCTGGCCCAGTGCCGGCGAACCCTGCGCCACCTGGTCCCGTGGGCCGAGCTGCGGGGGGTGTCCAGCACCGCGGAGGCCGCCCGGCAGGTGGCCGCGGGGCAGGCGCCGTGGGCGGCGGTGGCCAGCCGGGAGGCAGCGGCCCGCTACGGGCTGGCGGTGCTGCACGCGCCCGTGCAGGACGGCCAGCAGAACGCGACCCGCTTTGCGGCCCTGGGCTGGCAGCTGCCGGCACCCACGGGCCGGGACCGCACCAGCCTGGTGGTGGGAAGCCTGGAGGACCGGCCAGGGCTTTTGCGGGACCTTCTGTCGGAGTTCGCCCAGCGCCAGCTGAACCTGACCCGCATCGAGTCCCGCCCCTCCCGGGAAGGCCTGGGCCGCTACCTGTTCCTCATCGACCTGGAGGGGCACGTGCAGGAGCCGGCGGTGCGGGACGCCCTGCGGGGCGTTCGGCGGTGGGTGGGGTACCTGCGCCTGCTGGGCTCCTACCCCCGGTGGGACAACGGGGGGCCCGCTTCCGGGCCCAGGCCCTGAACTTGCCTGCAGCCTCGTATTGACGGCACGCAGGCGGGTTTCTATCCTCGTACGGTGAGCGGCCGGCCCTCGGGCGCCCGCAAGGCCCGGCCGCGCAGCGTCTGGGAAAGGAGCTGCCCGTCCCCCTTCGCCTATGCAGGCCCAAGAGCGGGAGTTCGCGTCCCTGACCCAGCCGGAACCGCTGCCCCTGTACCGGTATCCCACGGCCAGCATGCGCCTGGGCTGTTCCCTGGGCAACTTCCTGCTGTTTGCCCGCACGGACCCGGAGTCGAACTTGATGGGCCTGTGGGCCAGCGAGGACCAGTGGTACTGCGGGCGGCTGCGCATCAGCCTGCGCACCCCGTCCGGGCCGCTGCGCCCTACGGCGACCCTTCTGCGGCCCGAGGCGCAGGAGACGGAGTACGAAGGGCCCGGCGTGCGGGCGCGCAAGCGCATCTGGGTGCCCGCGGGCACGGCCTGGGACCGGGCGGTGGTGTGGACCCTGGAGCTGGAAGTGGAAGGAGACGGGCAGGGGCCGGCGCGCCTTTGGGTGCAGCTGGATGCCGTTTGGCCCCCCATCGTGGAGCAGGAGGGCCTGCGCCGGGCCGAGCCCGAGCAGCAGGAAAAACGGGTGCGCTGCCGGCTGGAGCGGGGCGTGGTGGTGGCGGTCACGCAACCGCTGTGCGGCCGCCCGGCCACGGAGGTGCGCCTGCTGGGCACCTGGGGTGGCGTGCCCGAGCCGGCGGCGCACCACTTCGGCGAACCCGGCACCACCCGCCTGGTATACGAGCTCACCCTGCCGCCGGCCACGCCCACCCGCCTGCACTGGGTGTTGCTCACAGACCCCGGCGGGGAGGCGGCTGCGTGGCAGGCCTGGCAGTCCATGCCCTGCCCCGACGGGCTCTACGGCGACACCCTGGGCTACCTCTCGGGCCGGCTTTCCCTACCCAGCCTGCTCACCCCCTCGCCGGCGGTCAACCGTGGGTTCCAGTGGGCCAAGGTGAACACCCTGCGCACCCAGTGCCGCTATCCCTCGGGGTACGGGTTCACCAACGACCCGCCCCAGGACATCCTGGTGGTGCGGGATGCGGCCTGGTACATCCTGGGCAACGACTGGCTCACCCCGGACTTTTCCCGGGAAATGATCGAGCTGGTGCTGCGGGAGGGCGTGGAGAACACCGGCAAGCTGACGGAGTTCGTGCGCTGCGCGGAGCAGCCCCCCACCCGCAACGACTACGGGCTCAACGTGAACGACGACACGCCGCTGTTCTTGGTGGCGGTGTACCACCATGCGGCGGTGACCCGGGACCCCCAGTTCCTGCGCCGGGTCTACCCGCACGTGCGCCGGGCGGCCCAGTACCTGCTGAGCCAGATGCAGGACGACCTGGTGGTGTGCACCAGCCGGGGAACCAACGTGCACGGCATTGCCGGCTGGCGCAACATCATCCCGGCCTTCACCCTCAGCGGCGCGGTCACGGAGCTGAACGCGGAGTGCTGCGCGGCCCTGCTGCGCTGCGCGCAGATGGCCCGGGCCGTGGGGGCGCAGGAGGATGCCGAGCGGTGGGAGCAGGCCGCCGGGCGGCTCCGCCGGGCCATGCACCGGGAGCTGGTCTCCCCCAGGACGGGCCTGTACGCGCTGGCCCGGGGGCTGGACGGGGAGCTGTTGGACCCCATCACCGCGGACATGGTGTTTCCCCTGCTGTTTGACGTGGCGGAGCCGGAGATGCGCCAGCGGGTGGAGCAGCGCCTGTTGAGCCCGGAGTTCTGGAGCGAGCATGGCGCCCGCACCGTGGGGCGGGACCAGCCCGAGTACGACCCCGACGCCGGCTCGCAGCTTCTGGGCGGGGTGTGGCCCAACCTCACCGCCTGGATCGCCTACGCGGCCCGGCGCAGCCACCCCGAGGTGGTGGCCCAGGCCCTGGCCACCATCTACCGCATCTCGGAGCCGGACGTGCCCGCCCGGTGGGGCCACGTGGTGCCCGGGGAGTTTCCCGAGCGCATGGACGGGGAGTCGGGAATCAGCCGGGGCATGGCCCTCAGCCCCTGGATGCCGCCCACCTACCTGTGGCTGGCCATCGCCGGCCTGGCCGGGGTCGAGGCAGACCTGGAAGGGCTGCGGGTGGCCCCCGCGCTGCCGCCCCAGTGGCCCTGGCTGTTCCTGACAGGCCTGCCCTACGGAGGGCGGCGCCTGGCCATGGTCTGGTGGAACGGCACCTTGCACACCAACGCCTCGCCGCAGTCGGCCTGGCCGCTGGTAAGCTATGACGAGGAGTGCTCCCACGCCCTGGAGCTGTTGGCGGCCCCAGCGACCGGGCGAGGGCCGGGCGAGCTGTGCCCGCCCGAGGATCCCACCTGGGGCGTGCGGCGCTGCCCGCACGGGCGGGTGGGCATGGTGGCGCTGCGCCGGGGCGAGCAGCTCAGCGTCTTCGTGGCCCGGGAAGGTTGTCCCGAGCAGCCTGTGGAAGGCACCCTGGAGGTGGTGGTGCGGTGGCGCGCGCAGCCCGAGCGGCCCCTGTGGCAGGGACGGCTCGGGGGCGGCGAGGCGGTGCGGCTGGTGGTGGGCTGGCCGTCGGGCGGGGTACAGGAGCAGGAGTGGCTGGCGGTGCAGCAGCCGGCGGCGCTGCCCAGGCCTGCTGCGTGAGCATCGCACCCGTGGACCGGTGGGGCCGGCCCATCGACCTGGCCCTGGCCCTGGACGGGGGGCAGGTGTTCACCTGGTGGCCGGTGCAGGATGGGAGCTGCGGCCAGGCCTTCGCAGGGCTGCTGGAGGGGCGGCGGGTGCTGCTGCGGGTGGCTCCGGGACTGCCCCCTGGCTGCGTGGCCGCGGAGGGCCCCGCCCGCGCCGCGGCCGCCAGGGCCGTGGCGGCGCTGCTGGATCTGGACCGGGACTACCGCCCGCTGGATGAGCGCCTGCGCCGCCTGGACGCACGGCTGGCCCGGGTGATGGAGGAGCTGCCTGGCCTGCGCATCGTGCGGCTGTCCCCCTGGGAGGCGCTCCTGAGCTTCCTGCTGGCCACCCACGCCTCCATTGCCCGCATCAAGGGCATGGTGGCCGCCCTGGTGCAGGCCTTGGGGCCGGACGGGAGTTGGCTTCCTGCTCCGGCGGCCATCGCCGCGGCGGGGGAGAAGGCCCTGCGCAGCCTGGGGCTGGGCTACCGGGCGCGGTACGTGCACGGCGCGGCCTGCCGCCTGGCCGAAGACCCGCACCTGCTGCAGCGCTGGGCCGACCTGGAGACGCACCTGCTGCGCCAGCGCCTCATGGAACTTCCGGGCGTGGGCCGCAAGGTGGCCGACTGCGTGCTGCTGTTCGGCTACGGGCGCTGGGACGCCTTTCCCATCGACCGCTGGGTGAAGCGGGCCCTGGAGACGCTGTACTTCGGCGGGGAAAGGGTCCCGCAGGGCCGGTTGCAGGCCTTTGTGCACCAGCGCTTCGGCGAGCTGGGCGGGCTGGCCCAGGCGTACCTGTTTGCCCGCTGGCGGGCGGCGCGGCCGCACCGGGGGCAGAGCCAGGGGCAGGTCGCCGGGCCCGTGGCAGCGGCCCCGGCGGGCGGGGGCGAGCGACGGCCATGCCCATGAAGTTCTACGTGGGCGATGTGGTCATGCTGCGCAAGCCACACCCCTGCGGCACCAACCGGTGGGAGGTGCTGCGCACCGGCATGGACTTCCGCATCCGGTGCCTGGGTTGCGGCCACTGGGTGATGCTGCCGCGCCGTCGCTTCGAGCGGGCCGTCAAACGCATCCTGCAGCGGGCAGTGGAAGAACCCCCCCTGCCCGGGCCGGGCCCTGCCGCCGGCTCTAGCGGGGCTCTTCCCATCGGCGGCGCAGCGCCCGCACCAGAGGAACCCCCAGCCCCAACACCACCAGCGCCTCGCTGAGGGTGATGCCCAGGGCCGTGGTCCAGTATGGGAGGCCGAACAGCGCGCTCAGGTAGATGCTGATGAGCAACCCGTTCAGCACCACCGGCGACGCATAGGCCAGCCAGCTGTGGCGCCAGCGCCAGGTGAAGTAGGCCGCCACCAGGGTGACCAGGCTTCCCCCGAAGACGTCCCAGGGGCCCAGACCTCCCAGAAGGTTGGCCAGCATGACACCCACGAACAACCCCGGCACGGCCTCGGGAAACAGCACGGGCAGCACGGCCAGGCTCTCGGCCACCCGGAACTCCACCAGGACCGGGCCCACCGGCCATCCAAAGTGAAGGGCGCGCAGGGGGCCGGCGGAGGTGGCCCAGGTAAGGCCGACGTACAGGGCCGCCACCGCGCCGGCACGGGCCAGCCAGCGGGCGGGACCCCGGCGCAGGCCGAAGGGCAGAGCCGGCGGGACGGGGTGGCCCGGGTCGCTCATAGCCCACCAATGCCATACCCTGCCCTCGCTGGCAAGAGCCCGAGGCGGCCTGCCTGCAGGGAAGATCCTGGGGAGGTGCCGAACCTCCCGCATACGGTGCCCTTCGGGGGGAATGGCATGGACGGCACCCCGAACATCCCCGCGGCCCGGCCGGGCGTGGGCATGCTGGCCTCGGACGACGAGCTGGCGCTGCTGCAGCCGCCCGTTCTGCTGCGCATGTACGAGACCATGGCCCTGGCCCGGGCGCTGGACGAGCGCATCTGGATCGCGCAGCGCCAGGGGAAGGTCCCCTTCGTGGTGACTTGCCAGGGGCAGGAGGCGTGCCAGGTGGGCGCGGCCTTCGCCCTGCGCCCCGGCGTCGACGTGGTGCTGCCCTACTACCGGGACATGGCTTTGGTGCTGGCCCTGGGCATGACCCCCCGGGAGATCATGCTGAACGCCTTCTCCCGGGCCGAGGACCCCAACAGCGCCGGCCGCCAGATGCCGGGCCACTACAGCCTGCCCCGCCTGCGCATCATCACCGGGTCCAGCCCGGTGGGAACCCAGGTGCCCCACGCAGCGGGGGTCGCGCTGGCCAGCCGGCTGCGGGGTGAGGAGGCCGTCGCCTTCTGCTCCTTCGGCGAGGGGGCCACCAGTACCGGCGACTTCCACGAGGGCGTCAACTTCGCCGCCGTCTTCAAGCTGCCCGTCATCTTCTTCTGCCAGAACAACCGCTACGCCATCTCGGTGCCCCAACGCCGCCAGATGGCCGTGGAAAGCGTGGCCCAGCGGGCTGCCGGCTACGGCATCGAGGGGGTGTCCGTGGACGGGCAGAACCCCCTGGCCGTCTACCGGGCCGTGGCCCGGGCGGTGGAGAAGGCCCGCTCCGGCGGCGGGCCCACCCTCATCGAGGCGCGCACCTATCGCTTTCTGCCCCACACCAGCGACGACGACGACCGCCTGTACCGCAGCCGGGAAGAGGTGGAGCGCGTGCGCCAGCGGGACCCCATCCCGCTGTTCCGCCGCCGGCTGGTGGAGGCGGGTCTTCTCACCGAGGACGAGGATCGGGCCATCCAGGCCCGCATCGCCCAGGTGGTGGAGGAGGCCGCTACGTACGCGGAGCAGGCCCCGCTGCCCGACCCCTCCACCGTCGCCCGCCACGTGTTCGCCGAAGCCGAGCCGTAGGGGGAACGATGGCGCTGTGGCCGTCAAACGCCTGGTGGACGCGATCCGCGACGCGCTGGACGAGGAGATGGCCCGGGATGAGCGGGTCATCGTGCTGGGCGAGGACGTGGGGGTGAAGGGCGGCGTCTTCCTGGCCACCCGGGGCCTGCTGGAGCGCTACGGCGAGCAGCGGGTCATCGACACGCCGCTTTCGGAGTCGGGCATCGTGGGGGTGGCCATCGGGGCGGCCCTCAACGGGCTGCGCCCGGTGGCGGAGATCCAGTTCGCCGACTTCATCCACCCGGCCATGGACCAGATCATCAACGAGGCGGCCCGCATCCGCTACCGTTCCAACGGGGCCTGGGGCTGTCCGCTGGTGGTGCGGGCTCCCTACGGGGCCGGCGTGCGGGGCGGGCCCTACCACTCCCAGTCGGTGGAGGCCTTCTTCGCGCACGTCCCCGGGCTGAAGGTGGTCATCCCCTCCAATCCCAAGGACGCCAAGGGCCTGCTCAAGGCCGCCATCCGCGACGAAGACCCCGTGGTCTTCCTGGAACCCAAGCGGGGCTACCGCCTGCTGGTGGGCGAGGTACCCGACGACCCCGACTTCGTCGAGCCCATCGGCCCGGCCCGGGTGGTGCGGGAGGGCAGCGACGTGAGCCTGTTCGCCTACGGGCTCATGGTGCACTGGAGCCTGGAGGCGGCCCGGCAGGTGGAGGCGGAGGGGATCTCCGTCGAGGTGGTGGACGTGCGCACCCTGGCGCCCCTGGACCGGGCCACCCTGGTGGAGTCGGTGAAGAAGACGGGCCGGGCCCTCATCGTGTACGAGGACAACCTCACCATGGGGTTCGGCGCGGAGATCGCGGCCACCCTGGCCGAACAGGCTCTGTTTTACCTGGACGCGCCGGTGCGGCGCCTGGCCATGCCGGACGTGCCGGCCACCCCGTTTGCGGCTGTTCTGGAAGACGCCCTTCTCATCGGGCCGGACCGGATCGCCTCGGCCATCCGGCAAGTGGCCCGCGCCTAGCGGGCGTAGGGGGGCCCATCGGTGGCGGTGGAGATCGTCATGCCCCAGCTGGGGGAAAGCGTGACCGAAGGCCAGGTGGTGCGCTGGCTCAAGGCGCCCGGGGAGCGGGTGGCCCGCTTCGAGCCGGTGGTGGAGGTGCTCACCGACAAGGTGACGGTGCAGGTGCCCTCCCCTGCGGAAGG
>DATCLL010000247.1:0-15748 GCA_036563935.1 Limnochordales bacterium
CTCCAGGGTGATGGCCAGGGCCGCCACGGAAACGGCAGCCAGCGGGTACATCACCGGCCCGCCCCGGGCCAGCAGCTCCCAAATGGTGGACAGCATACCCGCCCCCTGCACGCAAGCCCGGGCGCCCTGGGCTTGTCCCAGCCCCGCTGACGCACCGCCATCCGCGACCCGGGCTGCGCTGGCAGGCTTCGACAAGGGGCTGGCCGATCCTCCGCTGCAGGGCAGCGAAAGGCAGGCCTACCCTCACACTCCTTCGTGCGTCACCTCCTGGATGCGGGGCGCAGCGGCCAGCCCGGTTCGCTTAACCGGCCTGGGGCCAGCAGTCGGGGTGCACGTACTGCAGCTCCTCCAGGCGGACGCTCATGAGCAGAACCTCCTGGAGCTGCCCGTCCTGGTGGCGCTCCACCCGCCTGCCCTCCACCCGGAAGCCGCACTTGCGGTAGCAGCGCACGGCCCGGTGGTTGTCCCGCAGCACCCGCAGGTAGATGCGGCGCAGGTGCCCGTGCTGAAACAGGTGGCGCAGCAGCGTGCGGATGGCGTCGGTGCCGTACCCACGCCCCCACAGGGAGGGTTCTCCGATGCGGATGCGCAGTTCCCCCTCGCCGCTGCGCCATGCGATGTGGTGCACGTCGATGTCCCCGATGGGGGTTCCGTCGGGGCCCAGGATGAGGAAGAGCTTGCGGTACCTGTCCTGAAGGGCTTCCTGCAGCCACTTCAGCGTGCCCTCCCGGGTGACGGGATAGCCGCCCTGGGCCAGGCGGGCTACCTCCGGATGGGTGGCCCAGCGCAGCAGGTGGTCCACGTCTTCCAGGCGCACGGGACGCAGGCTCACCCGTTCCCCGCGGATGAGCGCGGTGGGCATCATGGACGCACTCCCTCTGCTCGAGCCCGGACGCCGAACAGCGGCGGTGGCCCGTCTCCGGATTGCTACACCACGCAACGGCCACGGACACGAAGAACGGCGACGAGCGTCCTACGGGGCCCTCAGCCGCAGCCGCCCTTCGGCGGCGGGGCCACAGCCCCTTCCGGCAACTGACCCCGGTGCTGGTCGGCGCCTTCCGGGTCTGCCAGCGCCCCGCGCAGAAGCCGCAGGGCCAGCCGTTCCCGCCGGGAGACGGTAGGCTGCGACAGGCCCAGCTGCAGCGCCGTCTCCTGCTGGCTGAGCCCCCGGTAGAAGCGGAGCTCGACCACGCGGCGCAGGTTCTGCGGCAGCTGCTCCAGCGCCAGCCGCACCGCAAGCCGTTCCTCGTCCCCGCCGCCGGCCGGCCGGTCGGATGGGCCGCCGGCGGCTGCGACGGCGCCGGACGGCCTGCGGTTGACCTGCAGCCAGCGGCGGACGGCGCCGGCGATGTAGGGAACCGCGAAGGTGGAAAAGCGCACCCCCCGCCGGGGCTCGAAGCGGCGGCTGGCCTCCACCAGCCCCAGCCGGGCGGCTTGCTCCAGGTCGTCCCAGTCCAGCCCCCGCCGCCAGAACCGCCGCGCCACGGCCCGGGCCAGGGCCAGGTGGCGGGTAGGGTCCACCCCTCCGGCCGGCCCAGCCCCGGCAACGGCCGGGAAGGGCTCAGGTGCCGGCTGCGGCGGCGGGCCGCTTGCGCATGCGAACACGGGTGCCCACGCCCGGGCTGGAGTCGATGTCCAGCTGGGACATGTACGTCTCCGCCACGGTCAGCCCGATGCCCAGGTGCTCTTCTCCCAGGCGGCTGTATCCGGGCTGCATGGCCTGCGCCACGTCCTCGATACCCCGCCCGTCGTCTTCCACGACGACCTCCAGCAGGCCGTCCACCACCCGAGCGCCCAGGCGCAGCGGGCCGCCCGGGACGTCGTAGGCGTGAAGCACCACGTTGGAAACCACTTCGGAGACGGCTAGCTTGATCTCCTCGATCTCGTCCAGGGTGAAGGGAAGCCGCGCGGCAAAGGCGGCCACCACCGCCCTGGCGAAGCCCACGTTGGCGGGTGTGGCCGGGCAGCTCAGCCAGAAGGCGTCGGGGCGGTCCCACCAGTCGCCGGCGGGCGGGCCGTACCCTCGGTTCAACGCCCCGCTCCTCCCCTTCTGCGCCGTCGCCGGGCCGCCGCCCGCGCCGGCGGCGGCTTGAGCTTGCGCAGGGCTTCCTCCTCGCCGTCCGCCAGCTCCAGAAGCCGAAGCGCGCCGCTCAGCTCCAGCATGCGCCGCACCCGGGAGGGGGCCGCGGCCACCACCACCCGGCCTCCTCTGGCCATCACCGTCCGGTACCTGCCCAGGATGACCGCGATGCCCGTGCTGTCCAGGAACGTGACGCCCTTGAGGTTCAGCACCAGGTGGCGCAGCTCGCCGTCGCCCGCCCACGCCTGCTCGATGGGTTCCCGTATCTGCGCGGCCGCGGCCAGGTCCATCTCGCCCTCGATGCGGGCCACCAGCACGGGCCCGGCCCGGCTGAGTTCCACCTTGACGGCCAACGGGCGGCCCCTCCCGCCTCCAACGGTCAGGGGGGCCTAATTGGCCACCTGCCGCCCATCTCCTGCCGGGCGCCTCAGCGCCCGCCGGCCACCACCGGCGCCAGGGCCTTGAGGAAGTTTGCCCACTCCCGGCCGATGAGGGTGACCGCGGGTGCCCGGTGGGAGGCAACGCGGGGGCGAACCTCCACCTCCGCCACCAGCTGGCCGTCGGAGCGGCGCACCAACCGCACCACCCCCACCCGGTCCGACTCCCTGACGGGGGCCTGCAGGCGGCGGGGCAGCTCGGGCGCCAGGTCCACCTCCAGGCGGGTGCCCCTCTCCACGGTGAGATAGGCATCTTCTGCCAGGACCAGGGGAACCCAGCGGGGCTGCCCCCGGGCCACCTCGGCCCACCCCACCTCCTGGCCGGCGGAGGCCAGGGGCCTGGCCTCGAAGCGGCGGAACCCCCAGTCCAGCAGCGTGCGCACGTCCTGCTCGCGGGCCTGGGCGGTGGGCGCCCCCATGGTGACGGCGATGAGCCGCAGGTGGTCCCGCACGGCGGTGACGGCGATGCAGTAGCCCGCCTGCTGGGTCATCCCGGTCTTGAGGCCGTCCACCCCGCGGTAGCGCTTCAGCAGGCGGTTGAAGTTGTACAGCACCGGCTTGCGCAGCCCCTGGGGCCGCATGGTGAACTCCCAGGTGGACACCATCTCCAAAAGCCCCGGGGTTCGGATAGCCTGGCGGCTGAGAACCGCCAGGTCGTAGGCGCTGGCCGCATGAGGCCCGGCACCGCCGGTCTCCTCGGGGGGCAGGCCCGTCGCGTTGGCAAAGCGGGTGTGGCGCATGCCCAGCTCCCGGGCCCGGCGGTTCATCCACTCCACGAAAGCCCCCTCGGAACCGGCCAGGTGCTCCGCCACCGCCACCGACGCGTCGTTGGCGGAGCCGACGGCGATGGCGTACAGGAGTTCCCGCAAGGGCATGCGCTCGCCCACTTCCAGCCACACCTGGCTGCCGCCCATGGAGGCGGCCCGCTCGGAGGCCACCACCTCGTCGGCAAGGCTCGCCTTGCCCTGCTGGATGGCCTCCAGGGCCAGCATCAGGGTCATCACCTTGGTGATGCTGGCCGGCGCCAGCGGCTCCTCGGCGTTTTTGGCGTACAGCACCCTCCCGCTCTGGTAGTCCATGAGCACGGCGGCCCGGGAGGCCAGGGCCAGCTCCTCCCCGGGGGCCTGGGGCGCAGCTGCCGGAAGCGGCTGCCCCTGTCGGTGTTCCCACAGCCTCCAGGCACCCCAGGCGCACGCCGCCAGCACCGCCAGCCCGGCCATGCGCGCTGCCCGGTATCCCACGGCCGCTCCCCCGCCCTCGCAGCACCGCTATGCGGCGCCCGGCCCCGCCATGCTGCCGGCCAGAACCGCCGCCCGCAAAAGCCCGGCCACGGCCGCCAGGCCGAGGCCGATGGCGCCGGCCGCCAGAAAGCGTCCAAAGGCGTGGGGAAGCTCGTAGGGACGGATGCCCACCGTGGCCCGCATGGTGGCGGCGCCCAGCTGGAACGAGCCCACCGCGGCCACCAGGGCCGCCAGGCAGCCCAGCGCGTGGGGCACCAGGGAACCGGCCACCAGCCGCACCGGGGAAGGCTGGCCGGAAAGGAAGGCGGCGGCCACCGCCAGCCCGCCCAGGTATCCCCGCAGCCAGACCGCCGCCCATGCCAGCGGGGCAGCCGCTCCTGCCAGCCCCATTCCCCACGCGGGGCCCGGCCCCCACAAAAGCTGCAGCGCCACCTCCTCCAGCCAGCCGCCCGCCGGCCCCGGCCGAAGCCACGGGTGGCCGGGCACCGACCAGATCCCCTGCCCGTGCAGCGCCGCCCACACCCCGGCGCCCGCCCCGGCCATGACCACCCCGATGCCCATCACAAGCCAGCGGCGCACGGCCCCGGCCGCCCTAGCCTGCCGGCTGCGGGAGCTGCGGCTGGGCCAGCCAGGCCAGGAACCGGCCGCAGGCAGCGGCGGCATCCCACAGGGCGGGCTCCTGGTGGACTTGCTTGCCCATGCTCTGCCAGGGACGGGAAAGCATGGGAAGCAGGTGCTCCCGGGCGGGCGGAGGCACCTCGACCACCCGGTGGCGGCCCAGGATCCCGCAGCGGGCCAGCTGGGACAGCGCGGCGTGCCGCTGCCAGCGGGGCAGGCCGGCCGGCAGCACCAGCCAGTGGCGGCCCCAGGCCAGCATCCCCAGGGCCGTCTGCAGGTGGTGGCTCACGCCCCGGTGGCGCAGCCGCCGTTCCGAAAAGGAAAGCCGGCATGCCACCACGGCCGTTCCTCCCAGCGCGGCCACCAGGTCTGCCAGGGCGGCCACCTCCAGGCAGGAGGTTCCCAGCAGGGTTGCGGTGCCCACCACGCCCGGCCCGGGGGCCACCAGGGCGGCCGGGGCGCCGCTGCGGGAAGCAGCCACCAGGGCGGAGGCCGCGTGCACCGCCTCCAGCTGGCCGCCGAAAGCCTGGCCGCAGGTGATGAGGGGGGCCACCAGCCGTCGGCGCAGCAGGTCGTGCACCCAGTCGCTCACGGCTGCCGGCAGCGCCGCGCTGTCGGTGAGCACCAGGGCCGGCCGTGCCGCGCCGGCGCCGCAGCCGGCCGAAACGGCAAAGGCGGCCGCGCACGGCGCCACCATGCTGTGCAGGGCCAGGATGGCCACGGGGAATCCCTGAAGCTGATGGAAGCGGCGCAGCAGCCGGTGGTACGGGGCTCCCGGCTCTTCGCAGGCCTGCACCGCCAGCTGCAGGGGCGTGTAGCGCAGCTTCATGATGTGCCCGTGCCGGCGGTCCAGAAGGCCCGCCCGGGAGGCAGCCGCCGGCCGGCCGGCGGCCGGCGCCACCACGAAGTCCACACCCCCGCTGCCCAGGCGCAGGCAGCGGGCCGTCACGTTCACCCAGACCCTGTCGCCGGCCCGGTAGGGAAAGCAGCCCAGCGCGTCCAGCGCCACAGCCCGGGCGCGCCCGCCCGCGGGCCGGTCAACGGGATGCCCGGGAGGGTCAGCCGGCCAGCGCAGCTCCAGCTCCAGCTCCAGCCGCCCGCCGCCCCGGCCACGGATGCGGGCGATGCGGGCCTGCCGAAGTTCCATCATGCCCTTCCGGCAGGTCGTTGCGGGGCGGGCGGCGGGCCCGGCCGGAAAGCCGGCTCAGGGACGTCCGGGGCGGCGGGGCGGTGGCGGGCTGCCTCGCCGGCCGGCCGGGGGACGGGGCGCCTCCCGGTGGCGGCGGGGCTGGGGCTCCTCGGCCCGGGCCGCCCGCACCTGCCCGTCGCCCTCCTGACCCTGGTGGAGGGCCAGGGCCTCCTTGCGGGACAGATTGATGCGGCCCAGCCGGTCGATTTCCGTCACCTTCACCAGCACCTCGTCGCCCACCTGCACCACATCTTCCACCCTGCCCACCCGGTGGGGCGCCAGCTCGGAGATGTGCACCAGGCCCTCCTTGCCCGGCAGGATCTCCACGAAGGCCCCGAAGCTGGTGAGGCGCTTGACCTTGCCCAGGTAGACGGCCCCCACCTGCACCTCCTGCACCAGCGCCCGGATCATGTCGGCCGCCCGTCGGCCCGACGCCTCGTCCGTGGAGGCGATGAAGACCCGCCCGTCGTCCTCCACGTCGATTTCTACGCCCGTCTCCTCGATGATCTTCCGGATCATCTTGCCGCCCGGGCCGATGACGTCCCGGATCTTGTCCACCGGGATCTCCAGGGTGAGAATGCGCGGCGCCCGCGGCGACAACTGCGGCCGCGGGGCCGGGATGACCCGGGTCATCTCCTCCAGGATGGTGAGGCGGGCCTGGCGGGCCTGGCGCAGGGCCTGTTCCAGGATCTCCCGGGTGACCCCGTGCACCTTGATGTCCATCTGCAGCGCGGTGACGCCGTCGGTGGTGCCGGCCACCTTGAAGTCCATATCCCCCAGGGCGTCTTCAATGCCCTGGATGTCGGTGAGAATGGCGAAACGGTCGCCCCACTTCACCAGCCCCATGGCTACGCCCGCCACGGGTCGCCGGATGGGGACGCCTGCATCCATGAGGGCCAGGGTGCTGCCGCAGACGCTGGCCTGGGAGGTAGAGCCGTTGGACTCCAGCACCTCCGACACCAGCCGGATGGTGTACGGGAACGACTCCTCGTCGGGGATGACGGGCAAAAGGGCCCGCTCCGCCAGGGCCCCGTGGCCGATCTCCCGGCGGCCCGGCGCCCGCATGGGGCGGACCTCGCCCACGCTGTAGGGCGGAAAGTTGTAATGGTGGATGTAGCGCTTCCTGTCCTCTTCCCGCAGGTCGTCCAGCAGCTGCTCGTCGGACTTCAGGCCCAGGGTGCAGCTGGTGAGCACCTGGGTCTGGCCCCGCACGAACAGCCCCGACCCGTGCACCCGCGGGAGGATGCCTACCTGGCACCAGACGGGCCGGATCTCGTCCAGCCGCCGCCCGTCCGGGCGCTCGCCCTCCTCGGCGATCATGCGCCGCACTTCTTCCTTGAGGACCTTGTCCAGCACCCACTCCGCGTCCTTGAGGTAGGCCACGGCCTGCTCGTCGCCGGCGTGCTCCTGGGCAAAGCGCTCCAGGATCTCCTGGCGGGCCCGGTCGATGGCCGCCTCCCGCTGCTGCTTGTCCGGGTTTTTCACCGCCGCCCGAAGCGCCTCCCGGGCATGGGCCTCCACCCACGCCCGCACTTCGGGCGCCGGCTCGTACAGGGGCACCTCCACCTTGGGCTTGCCCACGTCCTGGCGCATGCGCTCCTGCAGCTCCACCAGGGGGATGATGGCCTGGTGCCCCGCCATGATGGCGTCCAGCAGTTGCTCTTCGGGAACCTCGTGGGCCCCCGCCTCCACCATCATGACCGCGTCCCGGGTTCCGGCCACCACCAGGTTCAGCCGGCTGGCCTTCTGCTGCGCGGCGGTGGGGTTGATGACGATGGCGCCGTCCACCAGGCCCACCCGCACGGCGCCCACGGGGCCCAGGAACGGGATCTCGGAGATGGTGAGAGCCGCCGAGGCACCGATGATGCCCAGCACGTCCGGCGGGCAGTCGTGGTCCACGGAGAGGGTGGTGACCACCACCTGCACGTCGTTGCGAAAGCCCTCCGGAAACAGGGGCCGGATAGGCCGGTCGATCATGCGGGCGGACAGGATGGCGTTCTCCCCGGGCTTCCCCTCCCGGCGCCCCCACCCGCCCGGAATCTTGCCCACCGCATACATCCGTTCCTCGAAGTCCACCAGCAGGGGGAAGAAGTCAATGCCCTCCCGCACCTGGCGGGACATGGTGGCCGTGACCAGCACCACCGTCTCCCCGTAGCGGGCCAGCACCGAGCCGCTGGCCTGTCGGGCCAGCACCCCCGTCTCCAGCCGCAGCGTGCGGCCGGCCAGCTCCAGCTCGTAAACGTGCGGTTGTGGCATACGAACCTGTGCGCCTCCTTAAGGCGGGCCTGGCCCTCAACGGCGCAGGCCCAGGCGCTCCACCAGCTGGCGGTAGCGCTCGATGTCGGTCCGCTCCAGGTAGTTGAGCAGGCCCCGGCGCTGCCCGATGAGCTTGTACAACCCCCGGCGGCTGTGGAAGTCCTTGCGGTGCACCTTCAGGTGCTCGGTCAGCTCGTTGATCCGGTGGGTCAACAGCGCGATCTGCACTTCCGGCGAGCCCGTGTCTCCCTCGTGGCGCTGAAAGTCGCGGATGAGGGACTGCTTCGCCTCCCGGGTCAGGGCCACCGCACCTTCAACCTCCCTGGGCCTGCCGGCCGCACCCGTCCTACCTGTACCTGCGCCGGCAGGCCCCGAATCGCCCGCTGCCCGAGGCCCAGCCCCGTGGCTGCGGCCAAGCCGCGGGTTCCCCTCCGCCCATCACGGCGGGTGGTCATGGCGTTCACAGGGCCTACTGTATCACAGCCCGGACGGATTCGAAAGGGAGCCATGCCACCCGGACTTGGACAGAACCGTCTGCCGGCCGAACCGGGCCAGCGCCTCCCGGCGGTCCTGCTCCATCTGGGCCACCAGCTCCTGGGCCCCCGCAAAGGTCCGGATGGGGCGAAGGCGCTGGAGGAAGCCCACCTCCACCCGCCGGCCGTACCAGCTTCCCCCCTCCCCCAGGGCGTGCACCTCCAGCCACCGCTCGCCCGCGGGCGAAAAGGTGGGCCGCCGGCTCACCACGGCCAGGGAGGCCACCACCGTGTCGCTGCGGGGACCCGGAAAGAGGTCCAGCCAGGCCAGGTATACCCCGTCCGCCGGCAACAGCTGACGCTCGTCCACCCGGACGTTGGCGGTGGGAAAGCCCAGACGGCGCCCCCTGCCGGAGCCGGCCACCACCTCGCCCCGCACCGCAAAGGGTCGGCCCAGGACGGCTGCGGCCTGCTCCACCTCCCCCTGGGCCACCCAGCGGCGGACGGCGGTGGAGGAGACCTCCTGGCCCTGCCAGGTCACGGGGCCCACCACCTCCACGGCCATCCCCCGGGATTGCGCCAGCTCCCGCAGGGTGGCGGCGTTCCCCTCCCGGTTGTGCCCGAACCGGAAGTTGTACCCCGCTACCACGCCCGAGGCCTGCAGCAGCTCCGCCAGGACCCCATCCACGAAGGCCCGGGCGCTCTGGCGGGCCAGGTGGTGGTCGAAGCCCAGCACGCAGCAGGCGTGGGCGCCCGCCGCCAGGAGCAGGTCCAGGCGCTGGTCCAGGGAGCAAAGGCGGGCAGGGGAGCTGTCCGGCTGCAACACCTCCCGGGGCGGGGGGTGGAAGGTGAGGGCCACGCAGGGGACGCCCCGCTGATGGGCCATCCGGGCAGCGCAGGCCACGATGGCCTGGTGCCCCCGGTGCACGCCGTCGAAGGTACCGATGGCCACCACGGGCCCGGTGGCGCCCGCCGCGGCAGGCGGCTCCGGATACCAGCTCACCTGCAGCGGGCTGCGCTGGGAGGCCTCATGCGGTCCCACCGGCCGGGCGGGGATGTCCTCGGGCTCCTCCTTCACGGCACGAACACCCGGTCCGGAACCAGCCATCCCTCGGGACGCTCCGCCAGCCGCGCCACGGCCACCAGCTGGCCTTCGGGGTCGTACACCCGCACCAGGCTTCCGGCCGCCAGGGCCCCGGGGCGGGCCACCCCGGTCGGCCACGGAACCGACGCCCCGTGGCGCACGCGGCCGGCGTCGCCCCGGGGCAGGGTGACCGAGGGAAGGTGGGCCAGCCCGGCGTCCACGGGCAGCAGGTACTCCGCCAGGCGGTTCTGGCGGGCGGCCTGTTCCAGCTCTTCCAGAAGGACGCTGTCTTCCAGGCGGAACGGCCCGGACGCCGTGCGTACCAGAAAGCCCAGGTGGGCGCCGCAGCCCAACCGTTCTCCTGCGTCCGCGCACAGGGTGCGCACGTAGGTGCCCGCGCCGCAGGCCACGTCGAAGCGCAGGCGGGCCCCGAACCGGGCCCGGGGCTCCTCCCGGGGGAGGCGTTCCACGATGCGGATCTCATGGATGGCCACGGAACGGGCCGGCGGTTCCACCTCTACCCCCTCCCGGGCCAGCTGGTACAGGTGGCGTCCCCCCACCCGCACCGCCGACGCCATGGGCGGCCGCTGCACGATGGTTCCCACGAACCCCTGCAGCACCCGCTCCACCTCGTCCCACTCCAGCTCGAAGTCGCTGCGCACCTGCACGGTGCGGCCCGAGGCGTCGTGGGTGTCCGTGGACACCCCCAGCACCATCTCCGCCCGGTACCGCTTGGTGGACTCCTGCAGGTAGGAGGCCGCGCGGGTGGCCCGGCCCACGCACAGCACCAGGACGCCCGCAGCACCGGGATCCAGCGTGCCCGTGTGCCCCACCCGGCGCACCCCGCTCACCCGCCGGAAAAAGTCCACCACGTCGTGGGAGGTCATGCCCGGCGGCTTCAGGACGTTCAGCAGCCCGTGCAGCGCATCGGCCGATGCCATGACCTCGCCTCCCCGCTGCTCACCGCTGGCCGTCCCGGTCGGCCGCGCTGTCGGGTGCCTGCAGGCGGCCGTTGCCGGAGCGCGCGTTGAGCTGCGCGCACGCCTGGCGGGCTTCCTGGACCACCTGGCGCACCGCCTGCTCCAGGGGGGCTGCCACGGTGCAGCCCGCCGCATGCAGGTGTCCGCCGCCGCCAAAGCGGCGGGCCACCTGGGAGACATCCACCGCCGACTTGGAGCGCAGGCTCACCCGGGTGAGCTGGGGGCCCAGCTCCCGAAAGAGCAGGGCCACCTCCACCCCCTCGGCCATGCGGGGATACTGCACCAGGCCCTCCAGTTCGCCGTGGCTGAGCCCCGAGGCCTGCACCAGCGCCTGGGGGAGGGCCATCCAGGCCACCAGCCCGTCTTCCGTGCGCTGCATGTCGCACAAAAGCCGGCCCAACAGCTGCAGGTAGCTCCACGGACGGCTGTCGTAGATGCGGCTGGCCAGTTCCCAGGGAACCACTCCCGCATCCACCAGCTCCGCCGCCATGCGCAGCGTCTCCGCCCGGGTGTTGGCAAACCGAAAGCCGCCCGTGTCCGTCAGCACCGCCGCATACAGGGCGGTGGCGATGGGCAACCGAAAGGGAACCTCCAGCTCCCGCACCAGGTGGAACACCAATTCCCCGGTGGCGGCGGCTCGGGGTTCCACCACCGCCACCTCGGCCGTGCCGGGGTTGGTGTCGTGGTGATCCACGTTCACCCGCAGGAGGGCCTGCTGTACCACGCTCCAGCTTCTCCCCAGCCGCCGCTCGCTCAGCTCCGTGTCCAGCACCACCGCCACCTCAGGGGCAAAGGGGACGCTGGCTCCCACGGCCAGGCCCTCGAACCCGGGGAGAAAGCTCCACCCGGGCGGCGGCGGGTCGGGGCTCACCGCCACGGCCTGCTTGCCCATGGACCGGAGCGCCTCCGTCAGGCCCAGGATGGAACCGATGCTGTCCAGGTCGGGATCCACGTGGCCCACCACCACAAAGCGGTCCCGCTCCCGCAGCACCCGGGCCACCTGCTTGAGCCCTGCGGCCGTGGACGAGGACAGCCCGCTCACCGGCTCTCCCCGCCTGTCCCGGACCCGGCGGCCTTCTCCCGGCGAATCTCGTTGAGCAGGGCCATCACCCGGGCACCCCGCTCCACGGACGGGTCGAACACAAAGGTCACCTCCGGTGTGTGCCGCAGCCGGATGCGCTGGCCGGCCTCGGTGCGCACGAACCCCCGGGCCTGCTCCAGCACCGCCAGGGTGCGCCGCCGGTCCTCCTCGCTGCCCAGCACGCTCACGTACACCTTCACGTGGCGCAGGTCGTTGGAGACCTCCACGTCGGTGACGGTGACAAACCCCAGGCGGGGGTCCTTCATCCGCCGCAGGATGTCGCTGACCTCCCGCCGGAACTCCTCTCGCAGCCGCTCCACCCGAAGCCTTGCCATGGCCCTACCTTCCCCTCGCCCGCCGGCCGGGGCCGCCGGGTGCCTGCCCCGGGCAGGGCAGGCTCACGGGAAGATGGACACCTCGAAGGCGGTGAGTTCGGCGTCGGGGTTTTGCTCCACCGTCCGGCGCACCGCCGTCAAAAGCTCTCGAGCGCCCGCCTCGGAACCCGCCACGCAGGCCACCGCCACCCGGGCCCGCTGCCAGCCGCCGGGCACCGCCAGCTCCATCACGGCGCAGTTGAAGCGGGCCCGCAGGCGGTCCACCACGCTGCGCACCACCCGGCGGCGGTCCTTGAGGGAAGCGCTGGCGGCGATCCACAGCTCCATCTGGGCCAGCCCCACCACGGGCTGTTCCCGCCCCACTGCCTGCACCCGGCCGGCCTCCCCCGCCGCCCGTTCACGCCCGGCCCGCTGCCCCCACCCCCGGGGCTGCGGGCGCCACCTCTACGGTCTCGTACGCCTCCAGCACGTCCCCCTCCTTGACGTCCTGGAAGCGTTCGATGCCCACCCCGCACTCGAACCCCTGGGCCACCTCGCGCACGTCGTCCTTGAAGCGCTTGAGGGAGCCGATGCGGCCGTCGAAGACCACCACCCCGTCCCGCACCACCCGCACGGCGCCGCCCCGCAACAGCTTGCCCTCGGTGACGTAGCAGCCGGCCACCACGCCCACCCCGGGCACCTTGAAGGTACGGCGCACCTCGGCCCGGCCCACCACCCGCTCTTCCACCCGGGGCTTGAGCAGGCCGGCCATGGCCGCCTTCACGTCGTCGATGAGCTCGTAGATGACCCGGTAGGTGCGGATCTCCACGCGGTCCCGCTCGGCAGCCCGGCGGGCGTTGGCATCCGGCCGCACGTTGAACCCGAAGATGACCGCCCCCGAGGCGGAAGCCAGGTTCACGTCTGCCTCGGTGATGCCGCCCACCGCCGCGTGGAGGATGTGGAGCTTCACCGGCTCCTGGGCCAGCTTGCCCAGGGCCGAGCGCAGCGCCTCCAGGGAACCCTGGACGTCGGCCTTGAGGATCATGCGCAGCTCCTGCGCCTCCTGCTCTCCCGCCCGGGCCAGCGCCTCCAGGGTGGCCCTGGCCGTGGGCCGCAGCTGCTCCGTGCGCAGCCGCTCCAGGCGCTCCTGGGCCACCCGCCGGGCACTCTCCTCGTCGGGTGCCACCACCAGGGTGTCGCCGGGCTGCGGCACGTCTTCCAGCCCCAGCACCACCACCGGCGTCGAGGGCCCCGCCGACGGCAGGGAGCGGCCCTGGTCGTCCATAAGAGCCCGCACCCGGCCGGCCACGGTGCCGGCCACCACGGGGTCGCCCACCCGCAGGGTCCCCTCCCGCACCAGCACCGTGGCCACGGGGCCACGGCCCCGGTCCAGCTGCGCCTCGATGACCACCCCTTCGGCCGGCCCGTCGGGGTTCGCCTTCAGCTCCCGCAGGTCGGCCACCAGCAGGATCATCTCCAGCAGGTCCTGGATGCCCTCCTGGCGCAGGGCGGAGACAGGGACCATCACCGTGTCGCCGCCCCACTCCTCGGGCACCAGGCCCAGCTCGGCCAGCTGCTGCTTGACCCGGTCCGGGTTGGCCGCGGGCTTGTCGATCTTGTTGAGGGCCACCACGATGGGAACGTTGGCGGCCCGGGCGTGGTCGATGGCCTCCACCGTCTGCGGCATAACCCCGTCGTCGGCCGCCACCACCAGCACCGCCACATCGGTGACCTGGGCGCCCCGGGCCCGCATCGCGGTGAAGGCCTCATGGCCGGGCGTGTCCAGGAAGGTGATGCGACGGCCGTTGAGCTCCACCTGGTAGGCGCCGATGTGCTGGGTGATCCCACCGTACTCCTGCGCGGCCACCCGGGTCTTGCGGATGGCGTCCAGCAGGGTGGTCTTCCCGTGATCCACGTGCCCCATGATGGTCACCACGGGCGGCCTGGGCCGGGCGGCCTGCGGGGAACGGGCGGCCTGCACCTGGCGAACCCGCTCCTGGAAGCGCTCCTCCTCGGACTTGGGCCGCTCCACCACAAAGCCCAGGTCCTGCGCCACCCGGCTTGCCACCTCGAAGGGGATCTCCTGGGTAATGGTGGCCATCACGCCCTGCTTCATGAGCTGCTTGATGAGGACGGGCACCGCCACCCCCAGGCGGGAGGCCAGCTCCCGCACCACGATCCGCTCCGGCAGCTCGACCGGGCCCCGCGCGGCCGCCGCCGGCGCAGCCGCTCCTGCCGCTTGCGGCCCGGGCGCGGCCGGCGGCCCGCCCGCCGGACGGCGGCCGGCTTCAGGCCGCACGGGCGCGGCGGGCCTGCCCTTGGCAGGTGCAGCCATCCCGGAAGCCGGCCGGCCCGCCTCGCGCCGGGCAGGCGCTCCGGCAGGCAAAGCAGCCTGAGCAGCGTGGCCCGCCTGAGCCGGCTGACCAGGCCTGGAAGGCCCCGTCCTGGCGGGAGGTTCCCGGCGGGCCGGGCCTGCTGGAACCGGGCCCGCCCCACCCGGCCCCGGTGCACCCGCCGGAGCCGGGCGCACCGGGCCTGCGGCGGCTGCAGGCGCCGCCGTCCGGGCCCCGGCAGGAGGTTGGGCGGCGGCGCCTGCAGGCCGGGCTCGTTCGGCAGGCGCTGGGCCCACGGGCGCCGGCGCCCCGACCGGCCGGGCGGGCGGCCTGCGCTCTCCCGGCGCCGCCCCCGGACCTGTGCCGGTGGCGGCTCGTCCGGGCGAGCCGGCCGGCGGGGCCCCGGCGGGCCTGGCCGGCGCTGCGGGCGGCACCGGCTGCGGCCGGGACGTCGGCGTCGGGGACGGCGGCTGGGGAGCGGCCGGACGGGCCTGGGCCTGCGCTTGAGCCTGCGCCTGCCCCTGGGGTTGCGCCGGGGTCTGCGCCGGCGGCTGCGCCTGGGCCTGGGCCTTGGCTGCTCCGCCCGGGATCACCCGCACCGCTCCGCCGCCCAGGCCGGGCTGGCCAAAGTGGCGCCGAACCGCCTCCTCTTCGTCCAGCTCCACCATGCTCAGGGTGGAGGAGACGCTGGAACCCCGGCTCTGCAGGAACGCCAGCAGCTGGCGGGCATCCAGGTTCAGCTCCTTGGCCAGCTGGTAGACCCGGATCTTCTTCACGGCTCATCACCTCTGTCTGCCCCGGGCGGACCGGGCGGCCGCGCCGCCGGGCCCACCGCCTTCAGGAACTGGGCTGCCAGCCCGTCATCCAGAAAGGCCACCACGGCCTTGGGCCCGCTGCCCACCGCGTGGCCCAGTTCCGCCTGCGAGCCCCACGTCACCACCGGGCAGTTGGCCCGGCGGGCCAGGTGCTGCCACCGCCGGCGGGCGCCCTGGGAACTGTCCCGGGCCACCACCACCAGGCGGGCCCGGCCCGTGGCCAGCGCCCGGCGGCACTGCCAGTGGCCCAGGGCCAGTCGCCCCGCCGCCCGGGCCAGACCCAGCCAGGAACCCGGCCCGTCCATCCTCCCTGCAGCGTTCTCCTTACCCGGTCCCGGCCGGACCAGCCTGGGAGGCCGACGGAGCCTGCTGGCGCAGCCGCAGGGCCAGAGCCTCCCACACCGCCGGGTCCACGGGATGCTGGAGGGTGCGTTCCAGCTGGTGCGTGCGGCGGGCCTTCTCCAGGCACTCCACCGAGGGGCACAAATACGCGCCCCTCCCGGCCCGCTTGCCGGTGGGATCCAGCTCCACCTCTCCCTGCGGCGTGCGCACCACCCGCACAAGCTCCCGCTTGGGCCGCACCTGCCGGCAGCCCACGCACGTGCGCAGGGGAACGTGCCGGGGCCTGGCCCCCGCGCGCCCCGGGGCCATCACCCTCCACGCCCCTGTCCCCTGCCCTTGTGGGAGGGGCCCGATGGGCTCGTAAAGCCGAAATCCTCCAGGGACAGCTCGGCCAGGCTCTTAAGGACCTTGCCCTTCTTCTTTTCCTTGCTTTCCTTGTCCCGCTCTGCCGGCTCCGCCGCAGCCTTCGTGCCGGCCTGCGCCTTGTCCCGGGAGGGCGGCGCGG
>DATCLL010000248.1:0-1906 GCA_036563935.1 Limnochordales bacterium
TCCCGCAACACCGGCTCCACCTGCCGGCGGGCGGCCTCCAGGTAGCGGGCCCGGGAGTCCTCGGGCAGCACGGCCAGGGCGGCCCGGGCGACGCGGTCCACCAGGTCCAGCAGGCTCAGCCCCCGCAGGTCCACATGCAGCTGGAACGCCGAAGAGGAGCGGGCAGAGGCCACGGCCATCCCCTCCCCCAGGGAGCGCTGCCAAGGGTTCCGGCTTGAGCGTAACCCGAACGGGGGATGCAGTCACGGGACGTGCGCCTCTGCGCTCCCGGGGCAGAGGTCCCTCAGCGGCGGGGTGTTCTGTCCTGCAGGAGTTTGCCCAACAGCCAGGCGGCCAGCCCGAGGCCTACGAACCCTGCGGTGAACGCAAGCCACAAAGGGCCGGCGATGCGCAGCAACTGGAGCGGCCCGATGCCGTAACGGGCAAACCACGCCACATTGGCCAGCACCGCGGCCAGGGTCAACGCCATGACCGCGGCCACGGCCAGCGTGCCCGCGCGGCCGGCAGGGGAGCGACGGGGAGGGCCCCCTATCGGCCGATCCCCGCCTCCACCAGGGCCGCCGGCAGGGGAACCACGATGGCTCCCTTCGCGCAGACCTCCTCGCAAAGCCCGCAGCTGACGCAGGACTTGGGATCCTTCAGCACCGCCACCCCGGCGAAGGGCCCGCCGCCCTCCAGGGTGAGGCAGTCAAAGGGGCAGACGTCCACGCAGAAGTTGCAGCCGGTGCAGTGGACGGGATCGATGACCGGCTTGGGCCAGTCCGCCCGGCGCTTGATGCGGGGGATGGTCCGGCCGTACGCATCGGTGATGGCCTCCACGGGGCAGATGTAGGCGCAGGCATGGCAGTCCACGCACCGCTCCGGGTCGATGACGTGCACCACCTCCCGGGAGCCGGTGATGCACTCCACCGGGCAGACGTTCACGCACGCGGTGCACCCGATGCACTTCTGGGTGATGTAGTGGGCCACGCCTGCTTCACCCCTTCATCGAAACCACCGGCACACACCCCGCCGCCGCCACCGAAGCCGGGCGCAGCGGAGCGGCCTGCAGCGCCGCGCGCAGCGCTTCCGCGAGCTGCGCCGCCGCTGCCGGCCCGAAGCCGCCGCCCTGGCCCTGCCATGTGCCCAGCTGCTCTCGGGACCCCAGGAAGGCCACCGCGCGGGGCAACTGCTCCACGGCGGCCAAACCCACGTGGTGGCTGCGCACCAGCTCCCGCTCCTCCGGGCGCAGCCGCCGGCGCAGCAACACTATCATACCGTACGAGGCGGGCGCGGGCAGCTGACCTCCGCTACCCGGTGGCGAGCCGCTTGCCGCCCCTGGCCCCGCCGCGGCCCCTTCCCGGGCCGCCAGGGCCTGGCGCAGCTCGCGCAGCTCATGCCCCAGGGCCCGTGCCCGACCGGCCAGCTGGGTGCGGGCCAGCGCCGGCCAGGCTGCTTCGGACAGGCTGCAGGCGCCTACCAGCAAAAGCCCGGCCGGGCCCACGCCCACGTACAGCCTCTCCATGCGAGCCCGCCGGGCCCGGCTTTTCGGCAACACCAGCCACCGCACGCCGGCCGCCTGGCCCAGGCGCCGCTCCAGTTCCCAAAGGGCCGCTGCCACCTGCCAGCGCTCCAGGGCTGAGGTGAGCAGCAGGCCAGTGGCCACCAGGAGAATGGTGGCCAGCATGCGCAGGGCCGGCACGCCCTGGTCCACGTGCAGCCGGAAGGCTGCGCCGCTGGCCAACGCCGCCGCTGCGGCCCCCGCCAGGCGCAGCAGCACTCCTCGCACCGCTCACTTCAGCCCCATCAGGTACTGCACCAGGATGTCCAGCTCCTCGTCGGTGAGGGGCAGGACGGGCATGACGGTGGTGCCGTACTCCACCCGCGTCCCGGTGGGCCTGCCGTCCGGGGTCAGGCCCGCGTGGTT
>DATCLL010000249.1:0-3816 GCA_036563935.1 Limnochordales bacterium
AGATGCACCAGTGCGCCACGCAGGCCGCAAGCGGCTTCGGGCCGTGGCTGCCATTTCGCTGTCATGACAGGCTTAGCGGGCCACGTATGCACCAGGAGGCGGTTGGTGGGAGAGAAGATGCACCAAACAGATGAACCAGAAGCCGAACGTTCGTGCGTACCGCGCCCGCAAACCCTTGATAGAACTGGTGCCGAGAGCCGGAATCGAACCGGCGACACCGGGATTTTCAGTCCCGTGCTCTACCAACTGAGCTATCTCGGCACCGGGTGGGCTCGGCCCCTATGATAGCCGGGCAAGCCGGCTGGCGCAAGCCCGTGGGCCCAAATGCCCTCCGCGGGCCGCCCGTGCCCCCGCCGCCGGCTCCCGCCGCCAGCCAGCGCCCGCAGCCGGAGTGATCGAGGTCACCCCCTCGGCCGTGCCCCGCCTGCTACGCTACCAGCGGGGCCCGGAGCGCCCGTCCGGTCCCGGGCACCCCGGCAAGACCGGTCAGGAAGGCGGTGTCGTCGTGGCCTCGTCGCCCACGGTCGTGAGCCCGGGCCTTTCCCCGGACCAAACCCAGAACAATACCCCTGTCCCACCGGGCCATGCCAGTGGCGGGCCTTTGGCCATGACGGTTCCCCTGGCCGCCGTCTGGGCCGCTGTGGCCCTTTCCCTGCCGGCGCTGGCGGCGCTTCTGGTGGCCAACGCCGGCCGCCTGGCAGCCGGCCAGTTCGCCACCCCAGGTGTCTTTGCCCTCACCCATACCGCCACGCTGGCCTGGGGAACCCTCACCATCTTCGGCGCCAGCTACCAGATGTCCCAAAGCCTGCTGGGCCAGCGCCTGGCGGGCGACCGCTGGATACCATGGCAGCTGGCAGGCTTTGCCTCGGGCACCCTGGCGCTCATCGCCGGCTTTCACCACAGCCGGCTGGAGTGGGTGGTTGCCGGCGGCATCCTGGTGGTGGCAGCAGCCTGGCTTTTCCTGGCCATCATGGTGCGCTCGACCCGGGCCCTGCGGGCTCAACCCTCCAGGGTCCGGGCCAGCGTGAGCCCGCCCGGGGCTGCCTCCGCCGACCGCCGCCAGGGGCGCTGGGTTCACGGCCTGGCCATGGCGGCGGCAACCACCTGCCTGGGGCTTGTGACCGCGTGGGGCGTGGTTCTGGCGCTGGCGCTTCGCTACCCGTTCTGGCCGGCCGTCCACCGGGCCTGGGCGGGACTGGCCGCGCACGCCACCCTGGGGCTTGGGGGGTGGTTCGCCCTGATGGTGGCGGGCGTCTCCTTCCGGCTGGTGCCCCTCATCCACGGAACCCGCCCCGTCCACGAACGCCGGGCTCTGGCGGTCACCCTGCTGCTCCTGGCCGCTGTGGGCCTGGCGGTGGCCGGTGCGCCCGGGCCGAACCAGCTCCTGCGGCGCCTGGCCGTGGCGGCCGCGCTGGCCGCTCATGCCGTGTACTGCCTGGAGCTTCACTCCCTGCTGAAGCAGCGGCGGCGCCGCACGCCCGACCTGAACGTCCACCACTGGTACGCGGTGATGGCCTGGGGGTGGGCTCTGGCGGCGATGGCCGTGGTGTGGGCTGCCCTGGGCCCCGGCCGCTGGCCGGCCTGGGCCCCCGCGGCCGCAACTGGCCTGCTGGGGGGCTGGGTCACCCAGGCCATTTTGGGACAGCTGTACAAGGTAACCCCGTTTCTGATGTGGCACTACCGGGCCTATGTCCCCGACGTGCTGGCCATCCCCAACCTCCCGGACCTGTACGCTCCCCGAGCCGGGCGGGTTGCCTTGTGGGCCACCAACCTGGGCATGGCCGCGGTGGTGGCCGCAACGGCCACCGGCAGCCCTCCGGTGGCCCGGGCGGGAGCGTGGCTGTTTGCCGCAGGCGCAGCCTGCGCCAGCTGGCTGTTCGGCTACAGCTGGCTGGGCGCGGTACTGCGGCGCAGGCTGGTGTTCACGTGGCGCCGCTGAGCCGCCGGGCCGCAGACGCCTCGGGCCGCAGAACCCACCCCTTGTGGAGCAGGCGGTGCACTACGCTGGCCGCGGGGTGGTTGAACAGGTTCGAGATGAGAACAGCCACCACCGCCGCCGGGGGCAAAAAGAGCGTGGCCACGCTGAGCCCCACGAAGTGGTTGCGGGTGCCGCAGGCGTACATGACGGAGATCCGGTCCTCCCGAGCCGCCGCCGGCCCGAAGAGCGTCATCAGGTAGCCCGTCACGTAGCCGGCCGCCACCAGCAGGGCCACGCAGCCGGTGGCCAGGGCCACTTCTGCGGGCCCCGCCCCCGAGATGCGCAGCCGGGCCGCGGTGATGAGAGTGAACAGCACGATGACACCCTTGACGCCGAGCGCAAGCCAGGGCCGTACCCTGTCTACCTGGCTGCGCCAGCGGGTGTTCACAACGGTGCCTACCACGGCCGGAACCAGCACGGTGCGAAGGAGGTTGTCCAGGAGCTGGCCTGCGTCCACTGCCACCTGCCTGCCTCCCAGCCAGCTGAAGAGGGCGGGGATGAGGCCCACGGAGAGCACGTTGCTCACCGACACGATGGCGATGGAGAGGGACACATTACCCCCGGACAGCGACGTCCACACGCTGCCCGTCACCCCGGAGGGGATCATGGTGACGAGGATGAGGCCTGCCCCCAGCCCCTGGTGCCCTGCCAACACCGTGCGGCTCATGGCAAAGCCCAGGGCCGGCAGGAGCAGGAAAAGTACCGCCAGAGGGGCTGCCAGAAGCCACAGGCGCCGCCCGATGGCGGCGAACTGGGCCAGGCTGCAGTTGAGGCTGGTCACCAGAATGTTGTACGTGAGAAGGTAGGGCAGCAGGGGCTCCAGGGGCCGGGCGTACCCCTTCACGAAAAGCCCCACTGCCGTGGTGACCAGGAGAATCGGCCACAGCCACGCCTCCAGGCGGTGGTTTACCCGTGCCACAGCTGCCGTGACGCGGTGCACGTCCTTCGCCCCCATACGATGGCTTCAAGCTGCGGCCGAAGCAACGCCTGCTGGCTTCGCTGCCCGGCGCGCACTTCCTGCCGGGCGCCCCACTCGGCCATCCCCCGGGAGGTGACCGCTGGTGCTCGCCACCTTGCCACCCCTGGACGAGGACCTGCTGGTGCGCCTGTTCCGCAAGGGTGCCCGCGTCCAGTGGACGTCGGCGGACTTCGACTGGGAGTCGCCGCCCGCTCTGGCAGACCGCCAGAGGCGGGCGCTGGCGAGACTTCTTTCGCCGGTGTTCCTGGGCGAGCAGACGGCCATGCTGGGCGCAGCGAGCCAGATGCAGGAGGTGGCCCGCCGGGGCGAGGCCACAGCCCAACTCTACCTGGCCAGCTTCATCATGGACGAGGCGCGCCACTTCGAGGCCCTTTACCGGCTGTACCGGCACCTGGGGCACGACCCGGTACGGGTTCGGGAGCTGCCTGACATGCTGCGCTACCACCACCGCCTGCGCCAGGGAGACCGGCTGGACTGGGTGTGGGGGATCCTCACCAGCGACGTCTTCGCCCGCCACTTCTACCACTGGATGGCCCGCCACCGGCCTGACGCGGTGGTGGGCCTGATGGCCCAGCGCATCGCGGTGGACGAGGGCCGCCATCAGGCCTTCGCCGAGGAGTACCTGCGCCGCGCTCTGCCGCAGCTGGACTCAAGCCGGCGGCGGGCGCTGGTGGCCATGAAAGACGAGCTTCTGCGCCTCATGGAGAGCATGTACCGCGCCCTGCGGGAAGACGCCGACCTTCTGGGGTTGGACGCCCGGGCCCTGCTGGACGCCTTTCTGGAGGACCTGGAAGGCCGGGTACGGCGGTTAGGGCTGCAAGACGGCCGATCGGCCCCGCCTTCGGCCCCGACCCCCCCC
>DATCLL010000250.1:0-5061 GCA_036563935.1 Limnochordales bacterium
GCCTGGAGCGCCTCCGCCCCCGTGGTGGCCCGGCACTTCGGCGGGGTCTCCCCGTGGGGCATCGGCGCCAGCGTGCTCAGCGCCCCTGTGGCGCTGGGGCTGGTGTGGGGAGGACTTGCCGGGGGACTGCTGCCTGCCCCCCTGGACGCACCGGGGGTCATGGTGGCCCGGGCCAGCGCCGGGTTGCTGGCGGGAATCGCCCGTGGGGCAGCCCGCGCCGCACAGCGGTGGCCCATCTGGTGGGGGACCGAGGGATTCGGGGTGGCCGCGGCCCTGGGCGCTGCGGCGTGGATGGCCCGTCGCCCCGTCTCAGCAGGGCGGGTTCTGGCAGGGGTGGGGGCGGGGGCAGCTGCTTTGGCTTCCAGTTTCCTCGCTCTTGGCCGTACCCCGCCGGTGGCCGTGGGCTATCCCCTGGGAGCAGGCGGGTGGCTGTGGGTGGCAGGGCAAGGCGGCTACGGCGGCTGGGCGGTGATACGCCCAGGGGCAGGTGGGGATGCCGCCGTTCTGGCGGGCCGCTTCGGGCACGCCCTGGCCGAGGCGGGCGTTCGGCGGGTGGTAGCGGTGGTCTGGTGGGACGATGAGCCCCCGGCCCCGCACGTGCGCCTGGCCCTGGGACCTGCGGCTGCTCGGGCGGCGCTTCTTCGGCCTGCCGCCGGCAGCTGGCTGGTGTGGACCGACTCCATGCAGCGGTGGAGGGTGGTGGAGGGGTCTCGGGTGCGGGCCGGGAAGATGCGGCTTGCATGGACCTTCGGCGGGGGAGGGCGGCTTTTGCGCATAGAACCCCTTCCCGACAGGCCGGGCCGGGACGGCATCGGCGGGATGGTGGCGTCGGTGGACGGAAGAGGCTGCCTTCTCCTCACGGGCCGGCGGTCGGCCCCGTGCGCGGGCCGGGCCGCGGCCAGAATGGAGCTCGCCGGCGAAAGGGGGCCCGGGCCGTGAGCACGGCCGATGCGGGGGGCCAGGTCTGGGTGGTATGGGGGCCGCCGCCCCAGCCGGACCAGTGGCTGCGCCAGGCCCTGGCCGGCTGGCAGGGGGAGCCGGTGGTCCTCTACGGGGACGAAGTGACGGTGGACGAGCTTTTGGCGCTGGCCTCCACGGCCTCGCTGCTGGGCCAGCCCCGGGTGCTGGTGGTGCGGCGGGCCCAGGAGCTGGGCCGTGCCGACGTGCGCCGCATGTGCCAGGCCCTCGCGGCCATGCGCCTACCCCGGGAGGACCGCCTGGTGCTTGTGGACGGCTCGGAAGACGGCTGGGTGGTGAGCTTCTGCGAGGCGTTCGCCCGGGAGCACGGCATGGCTCTGGAGGCGGTGCGCCTGGGAACGGGGCAGGCGGCGGGCAGGCAGGGGGCGGAGCGGGAACAGACGCTGGTCCAGGAGATGCGTCACAGGGGCCTGCAGCTGACCCCGGCGGCGCAGCGGCTGGTATCGGCGGCCCTGGCCAGGTCTCCTGAGAGGACGGCGGTGGAGCTGGACAAGCTTGCGGCCTACCCCGACCGGCCGCTGGATGAGGCGGCTGCCCGCCTTCTCATGGCCCAGGATCTGGTGGAGGCCGGCGAGCCCGCAGACCAGCCGGCGGCGGGCCCGGCGGAGAGCGCCCCGGCCGACCGGCGGCGGTTTTGGGCGTGCGAGGCAGCTCTGGCGGGCCAGGCCGGCCGGGCCCTTTCGTGGATGGAACGGCTGCTGGCCGAGGGATTTCCCGCCCCGTGGCTGTTCCGGGAACTGGCCCGCCAGTGCATGCAGCTGTGGGAAGTGGCGGAAGCCCTGGAACGCAGGTATGGGCCGCCTTCCGCCTGGCCCGCTCGCCTGCCGCCCGGAGTGGGGCCCTCGCGCCTGGGTCCGGCGGCCGCCGGGCGCCTGGTGGGCATCGCCCGGCGGCTGGGAACGGCAGGCTTGCTGCACGCCCTTGAGGAAATCGCCCGGGCGGAGCACCTGACCAAGCGGGGCACCCGGCCGGAGGAGGCGCTGCAGCAACTGGTCCTGCGCCTGGCCGGGATGGTGGACCGACTCCCTCAGGCACCGCCCCCGGCCTGGCCGGCCGCCTGACCCGCGGCGGCTGCCCCCTGGGCCAGCCGGCGCAGATAGGCTGCCAGCCGGGACTTTCGGCGGGCTGCCTGGTTGGGATGGATGACACCCTTGCGGGCGGCCTTGTCGATGGCCCGCTGGGCCTGCACGAACAGGCGCTGGGCCTGCTCCAAGTCGGTGCGCGCCGCCTGGCGGCACTTGCGGATGGCCGTCTTCATGGCCGAGCGGATGCTCTGGTTGCGAAGCCTTCGTCGCAGGGACTGGCGAAGTCGCTTGGCTGCCGAGCGCGTATTGGGCACCTTACCACCGCCTTGCCCGGGCCGAGCGGGCCCGGCCGACTTTACCGGCTGGCATCTTACCACGGGGGCCGCCCGCCGGCAATGCATCCAGCCACACGCCGCCCGGACGGCCGCCGACCTCCCCCTGCCGGGGGCAAGCTAGGGGGGCGGAGAGGGGTGGCCCCCGTGGAGCAGGCAGACCCCCGGCAAACCGTGGCAGGGTCGGCGGCTGTACAGAGGGCGGGCCCGGGGCCTGCGGCCCTGGACCGGGTGCGCCGCCGCCTGTGGTGGGCCTGGCGCCAGTCCGAACGGGCCGCGCCGCTCCCGCCGCCCGGTCGTCTGCCGGGACCGGGCCGGCTGGATGGCGGCCCGGGGTCGGTGAACACGGACCTGGCCGACGAGGCCTATGCCCTGGCCCAGGCGGCGTACGGGCCGGCAGGCCTGGAGGGAGTGGACGTGCAGGTGGAGCAGCTGCCCCACGGGGTGGTGCGCCGCTTTCGGGTCGCGGCCGGTCCTGCGGCGGTCAGGCTGGGGAAGTCGCCGGGCACCTATGTCACCATCGACGCCCCTTCCTTCTGGCAGCGCTCCCAGCCGGAAAAGGAATCCCTGGCGCAAGTGGTGGCCAGGGAACTCGCTTCCCTGCTTCGGGGCTTGCGGCTTTCGCCGCAAGCTCCGGTCCTGGTGGCCGGTCTGGGCAACTGGAACGCCACTCCCGACAGCCTGGGCCCCCGGGTCGTGCAGCAGCTTCTGGTGACCCGCCACCTGGGAGCGCTCCTTCCTCCCGAGAAGCGGGGCGCCCTTCGGCCCGTGGCAGCCATCTCCCCGGGCGTGCTGGGCCTGACGGGCGTGGAGACGTCGGAGCTGGTGGGCGCGGTGGTGGAGCGCATCCGGCCGGCTGCCGTCATCGGGGTGGACGCGCTGGCGGCAGCCAGCCTGGACCGCCTGTGCAGCACCGTGCAACTGGCCGACGCGGGCATCGAACCCGGCGCCGGCGTGGGAAACCGGCGGACGGGCCTCAACCGGCAGACCCTGGGGGTGCCGGTGATCGCCATGGGCCTTCCCACCGTCATCCACGCCTCGCGGCTGGCGGCAGGAACGCTGCCGCCGGTGCGGGACGGCCAGCTGCCCGGCGGCCTGGTGGTGACGCCCAAGGAGATTGACCTCATCGTGGATCAGGCGGCGGAGCTTCTGGCGGGGGCTATCAACGCGGCGCTCCACGAGGGTGTGCACCTGGACGAGGTGCTGGAATATCTACGGTAACCACGTCGCGGGCACGGAGGAATCTGGCAGCCCCAGGACGAATGGTAGGCCCGGCGGAGGTCCTTCAAAGGGTATGGGCACGGGGCGTCCAGGGGTTTCATGCGGGCCGCGCCTTTCGGTGCGCCACCGGCCCCAGCACAGCCAACAGGAAGGCGGCGAGTGCACCCTCCAGGTGCGCTTCGACCTGCCGGCGTCGTCCCACGGCGACGGCAGACTGGCAGCCTGGCGCTTTGTGCAGCTGCTGCAGCTGCACTCGTGGGTGCAGGTGCTGGTGGGCGTGGGCTCCGCCGGAATGACGGTAGCGGTTCGCTTCGTCTACCACTCCGAGCTGGAGCGCAGCCGCCTGTTTGACCACATCGTCTGGCTGCTGGAGCTGTCCGACCGGGCCACGGCGTAGCCGCCCGGGCCACGGCGGCATCCCGCATGCCTGGCCACCCGCCGGCATACGGTCCCCGGCGCAGGGGGTTGGCGGGTGCCAGCGGGTGGTTTCGGGCGCCGGTCCAGGCCGGCGGCCGCGGAGCTGTGGGTAGCGGTGGCGGCTGCCGTGGTGGGGTTCCTGATGGGGCCCCAGGTAGCCGACCGGGTGACGCCCCTTCTGGTGTGGTTGACCCAGGGCGCCGGGGGTGCAGCGGTCGAGGGGGCCCGCTCGCAGGGACTGGCGTCCGACACCCTGGCCTCAGCTTTTGTCGTTCCCGGTCGCCCCGTACCCGACAGGCCGGCGGACGTCCGGTCTGCCTCGCCCGCCTGGGGGCAAGGCGGCGGTTCGGTTCCCCTGGCCCGAACGGCGCCGGTTGCGCCGCCGCCCGGCGGTTCGGACGGCCCGCCGCAAGGGCAGCCGCTGGCGCAGCGGGCTCGGCCGGCGGCCGTGCCGTCCGGGCGAGCCGTTCGGGTGGTGGTCTTCCACTCCCACACCTCGGAGATGTACCGTCGGCCGGGCTTTGAGCCTTCCCGCCCAGACCAGTACCACCGGTTCGGTTCGCTGGAGACGGGAGTGGTACGGGTGGGACGGGTTCTGGCCGAGTCCCTCAACGCCCTAGGCGTCCCCGCCCTGCACATCACCACCGTTCACGACTACCCGGACCACGCTGCTGCCTACCGCCGCTCCGAGCAGACGGTGCGGTCGGTGCTGGCCCGCTACCCCCAGGTGATGCTGCTCCTGGACGTGCACCGGGATGCCCCGCAGGAGCGACGGGACATGGTGACCTCGGTGCGGGGGGAAGATGCGGCGCGGGTGGCGCTGGTGGTGGCCCTGGGCGACGACCCGGCATCGGGGGAGCCGGAAAACCTCCTGCTGGCCCGCCGGCTGCTGGAGCACGCCGAACGGCGTTTTCCGGGGCTGATGCGCCGCATCATCACCGTTCCCGGCCGCCGCTACAACCAGCACCTGCATCCCGGCCTGCTGGTGGTGGAGGTGGGCGCCTTCGACACGTGGGAAGAGGATGCCCTGCGCACGGCCCGCCTGCTGGCCCTGGCGGTGGCCGACCTGGTGCAGGAGATGGCCCAGC
>DATCLL010000251.1:0-3777 GCA_036563935.1 Limnochordales bacterium
CATCCAGCCCGCCAGCCCACCCGAAAGCTCCACCCGGTACCAGTCGCCTTGCCGGCCCGTGATGCGAACGGGAGTGGAAGCCTCCACCACGGTGACGGGGGGAAAGGACGTGCCGGGCCCGGCCCGAACGGTGGCCCGGGAGGCCGTCACCTCGCCGCTGACGGGGACGCCGGGGCCGGGCTCGCCGGGATTTCCCCCGAACGCGGAGCCCACCAGGTATAAAATGATGGCCAGTACCACGGAGAGCCCGGACGAAGACACAGCCCGCTCCTGCCATCCCGGTGGTGCCGGCGTGCGGCCGGCTCAGGTGCCGGGTGGGCCCGTTCGGGGCCGCCGTGGTGCCGCCCTGTGGGAACCGCAGGAACCCTGCCGCCCGAGCCTTGCCGGCCGGGGGGCGGGCAGCCAGGGTTGCGCGTCAGGGCCTGCGGCCGGATGCCAGGCACGAAAGGCAGTGGACGGCATGGTACAGCGAACGGTGCTGGACAACGGGGTGCGGGTGGTCACGGAGCTGGCCCAGGACCTCCGGTCGGTCAGCCTGGGGTTTTGGTTCGACGTGGGCTCCCGAGACGAGCTCCCCGAGCAGCAGGGGATCTGCCATTTTCTGGAGCACATGATGTTCAAGGGAACTCGCCGGCACAGCGCCAGGGAGATCGCCGAACGTATCGACGCGCTGGGCGGGCAGGTGAACGCCTTCACCACCCGGGAGCAGACCTGCTACTACGCGCGGGTGCTGGACGAGCACCTGCCGGAAGCGGTGGAGCTTCTGCTGGAGCTTTTGCTGGAGTCCAGCCTGTCGCCGGAGGACATCGAAAAGGAGAAGGACGTCATCGTCGAGGAGATCCGGCTGTACGAGGACACGCCCGAAGAGATGGTGCATGACCTGGCGGCCCAAGCTGCCCTGGGCCGCCACCCGGCGGCACGCAGCGTGCTGGGCGCGGAGTCGACGGTGCGCGCCCTGACCCGACAGGACCTGGTCTCCTTCCTGGAACAGCACTACGTGGGGCCCCGGCTGGTGGTGGCGGCCTGCGGCCGGCTGGAACACGGGCGGCTGGTGGAACAGCTGGCAGGCCCGCTGGCCCGGCTGGCCGGCCGGGGCGCCGTCCGCCAACCCCAGCAGCCGGCCGGCCAGTCCCGGTGGCTGGTGCGGGCCAAGGAGACGGAGCAGGTCCACCTGTGCGTCACCACTCCCGGGCTGGCTGCCAGCGACCACCGGCGCTTTGCCCTTCTGGTGCTGGACACCGTCATGGGCGGCGGGGTGAGCTCCCGGCTGTTTCAAAGCCTCCGGGAGGAGCGGGGATGGGTGTACAGCACCTACTCCTACCCCACCCTCCTCAGCGACGCCGGCTTTTTCAGCGTGTACGCGGGCACGCAGCCCCAGCGCGCACCGGCTGTGCTGGACCTCATCCAGCAGGAGCTGCTCGCGGTGCGGGAGCGGGGGGTGGCGCGCCGGGAGCTGGAGCGGGCCCGCAAGCACCTGAAAGGCAGCCTGATGCTGAGCCTGGAGAGCACCAGCCAGCGCATGAGCCGCCTGGCCCGCAGCGAGCTTCTGGGGGAGGAGTACCTGACCCCCGACGAGGTACTGGCCCGCATCGACGCGGTGCACGAGGAGCAGGTGCAGGAGCTGGCGGCGGCCATCTTCGATCCCGACCGCTTCGCCTTCGCCGGCATCGGCAACGTGCCGTGGGCCATGCAGTCCCAGGCTGCGCAGGCCGGCTGAGGGCCCGGCCCGGGGCGGGACGGCGGTTCCGCCCGGCAGCAACCCAGGGGATGACGTCCGGGCGGGGGAATGGATATAATAACCAGGGCTGGCAAGTAGTGCTAGCCCTGGGGGTGAGCAAGCTGGCGTTCCGCCCCGGCCCGGCGGCCCTGGCGCTGGCGGCCCTGTGGTGGCTGTGGGGCCGGCCGGCATGGGCCAGCATACCCCAGCAACCCGGCGCTGACCTGCAGCGCAGCATCCCGGCCGGGCCGGGGCCCCGGCCGACGTCCCCCCAGGGGGACGGGGCCGCAGTGGGTTTGTGGTGGCACCCGTCGGGTCTGGGCTGGTCCGGGCCGTTCCCTTCTGTGGAGCTTTCCAGCGCGGGGCCCTGCTGCCGGCTGAAGGTCTTTCTGGTGGCGGCCGGTGCGGCCTCCCACCCCGACGCCGCCTCCCAGGCGTTGGGCGGCGCGGGGCTGCAGGCCGAGTGGCGGCTCGCCGAAGGCCGCATGTGGGCAGGCTGGAGCCGTTCCACCCGGTACCCCCCCTTTCCCGGGCCGCTGCGCCTGGCCGACGGCGACGCATCTTCGCTGGCCCCGGCAGCCGCCGTCTACCACGGGGGCTGGCAGGGGGGAGCGTGGCAGCTTCAGGCGCTGTACGTGCCGGAAGCTCCCACCGTGTGGGCCCACAACCGGCACATCTGGGGGGTTCGGGCCGGGGCCTCGCTGCAGGGGCAGGCGACGGAGGCAGGCCAGGGCCTCTCCTGGGGGATTCAGTGGGCCACGGTGCATGCCGGCCCCCAGCTGCTGGTCTTCCGGAGCCAGCCGGCCCGGTGGTTCGAGCAGCACGAGGAGGCCATCGTCAGCCACGTCCAACGCCAGCGGGGCGTGCGGCGGCTGACCGTGGCCGTGGGGGTGTACCGGTGGTGGCGAAACGACGGGGGCCGGCAGGAGCAGGCCTGGGATCCGGCCGGGATCGTGCGGCTGGTCCACGCCGGCACACCCCGCTGGAGGCTGGCCCTGCAGGGCAGCGGGCCTCACTTTCGTTCCCTGCTGGCCGACGACACCCCTGTTTCCCGTGACCGGCTGGAGCTGGAGGCCGGCTGGAGTTCCGGGATGCGGGCGCCCCGGGTGCAGGTGTACGGGTCCTCGGGATGGGTGTGGCATTCGGGCGACTGGGTGCACCTGGACGGCCGGCTGGCCGTGGAGCCCCGCTGGCGGCAGGGCAGCTGGGCCCGGCCCACCCTGGCCTGGGAGTGGGAAAAGGAGGGCAGCGAGCCCGTGGTGGGCCGGCTGGGACTGGGGGTGCGGGGCAGGCGGTGGTTCGTGGACGGCGCCTGGGGGCCGGCAGGGCCCGTGCTGCGGGCCGAGTGGGCCGGCGCGCCCGGGGCACGGGTTTCGCTGCAGTGGCGGCCTGGGCAAGAGGCCGGGCGTGTGGAGTGGCGCTGGGAGCGGCCCGTGGCGGGGCTCGGGCTTTGGCGCTGGCACGGGGTGTACAAGTGGCGGCCGCAGCAGCCGGACCGCTACGCCTATCTGGCTGCCACCTGGCAGCTGGGCGCCTCTGTGGAGGTGGACGTGTACCTGGGCCGCTGGGACCGGGGCCAGTGGGACGACCTTTTCGGAGAGCCCCGGCGTTTCGGCGTGCTGGTGCGGTACCGGGAGCCCGCCGACCGCCCAGGCGCAGAAGGCTCCGGCCTGCCGTGGCCGGATGAGGCCGACGAAGGCATGTAGCCCCCAAGGTGGCCGTAGGCTGTAAGGGATTAGCCGTGCGCATCAGCGAGCTGGCCGGCAAAGAGGTGGTGGACCTTTCCCGGGGGGCACGCCTGGGTTCCCTGCGGGACGCGGACCTGATCCTGGCGCTGCCCCAGGGCCGCATCGAGGCCCTGGTGCTGCCCACCCGCAGGGGCTTGTGGCAGCGGGGCGAGCTGGTGGTTCCCTGGGAGAGGGTGGTGACCGTGGGCCGGGACGTCATCGTGGTGGACCTGTCGGACCCCTGGCCCGCCGGGTCGACGGCCCCCGCAGGCATAGGGCAGCAGGAGGGGGGCAGACTAGGAAGCGGCTGGTTCACACGCCATGCGGGGAAGG
>DATCLL010000252.1:0-2415 GCA_036563935.1 Limnochordales bacterium
GCAGGGCCAGGGTGGAGACCACCACCCCCAGCACCACCCAGGAGCCGGCCTGCGGCACGAAGGCGCAGGTGTTCTTGCCCACCACCCCCGCGCCGGACAGGCGGAGAAGTTCCCGCTCCACCGGCGGCCCGGTGTCCACCAGCACCCGAAAGTGAGCCTCGGGTGGCAGGGCGCAGCGGCGAGCAGCCCAGCGCACCAGCACCTCCAGGCGCCGCCGCAAGCCCCGGTGGTAGTCGGGGCAGATGGCATAGGCGGCCAGGCGCCCCTGGGGAAGGCCGGCCGGCTGCGGTGCGGGACGGGGCGGCTGGTACGGCCAGGCTGCCACCCACAGGCTGCGGGCGCCGGGAAGCCACTGTTGGGGGTCGCAGCGCAGGGCCGGGTTCCGTTCGCAAAAGGCCGGGTAGGTTCCCTCCTGCACCCGCCGGGCAAGCTCCTCCTGCAGCCGGACCCACCGGCGCGCCTCCACGAACCCCAGGGCGGCCAGGCCCAGGCGCCGGGCCAGCCGCCGCAGCTCGGCCTTCAGCTTCTCGGGCGGACACGGGGGTTGGGCAGCCGACTGGGAAGGGCAGGCGGGCGCGCCCCCGCCCGGGCCAAGGCCAAAACCGCCCTGCGCAAGAAGGAACGCCTCCATCTCGGGAGCATTTTACCCGGGAGCGGACCGCCCGAGGCATTGCGGACCATCTTGCGACAAGGGGTGAACAGGAAGTGGATTCAAGAGGTACATCGAACCACCCAACTCCTGCCCCTGTCCTTCAACAGGCGTGGGACCAGCTGGAGCAGGCCGCCGGCCGCCTGGGGCTTGAGCCCGGATGGGTGGAGTGGCTGCGCCGGCCGCAGCGGGCCGTGGTGGTCAGCGTTCCGGTGCGCATGGACGACGGGTCCATCCAGGTGTTCACGGGCTACCGGGTGCAGCACAACACGGCCCGGGGGCCGGCCAAGGGCGGGATCCGCTACCACCCTCACGTCACCCTGGACGAGGTGACGGCGCTGGCCATGTGGATGACGTGGAAGTGCGCCGTCCTGGAGGTCCCGTACGGCGGGGGCAAGGGAGGCATCGCCTGCGACCCCTCGCGGCTTTCCCGGGGTGAGCTGGAGCGGCTCACCCGGCGGTTCACCTGGGAGATCGCCGACTTCATCGGGCCTTACCGGGACATCCCCGCCCCGGACGTGTACACCAACAGCCAGGTGATGGCGTGGGTGCTGGACACGTACAGCCAGCGGGTGGGCCATCCGGAACCTGCCGTGGTGACGGGCAAACCCCTGGAACTGGGAGGCTCGCCGGGCCGGGAGGCGGCCACGGGCGAAGGGTGCGCGGTGTGCGCCGAACAGGCCCTGCGGCGGCTGGGCATCCCCGTGGAACGGGCGCGGGTGGCCGTGCAGGGCTTCGGCAACGTGGGTATCTACACGGCCCTGGCCCTGGCCCGCCGGGGAGCCCGCATCGTGGCCGCCAGCGACTCCCGGGTAGGGGTGGTGGATCCCCGGGGGCTGGACGTAGAGGCCCTGGTGGCCCACAAGCGGCGGACGGGAAGCCTGGCCGGCTTTGCGGCAGGCACCCCGGTGGCCCCCGGGGACGTTTTGGCGGTGGAGTGTGAGGTGCTGGTGCCTGCGGCCCTGGAGGGGGCGGTGCACGAGGAGAACGCGGGCAGCGTGCGGGCGGCAGTGGTGTGCGAAGGCGCCAACGGCCCCCTCACGCCCCAGGCAGACCGGGTCCTGCGGCGGCGGGGCATCGTGGTGGTGCCCGACATCCTGGCCAACGCCGGGGGCGTCACCGTCTCCTACCTGGAGTGGGTACAGGCCCTGCAGGGCCAGACCTGGGAGCTGGACCGGGTGCAGCAGGAGCTGGAGCGGCGCATGAGCCGGGCCTTCCAGCAGGTGTGGGACAAGGCCCGGGAACTGGACAGCGACCTGCGGGAAGCAGCCATGGTGCTGGCCGTGGAGCGGGTGGTGCAGGCCATGCGGCTGCGGGGCCTGTGGCCGTAGCGCCGCGTTACGGGCGGGAGGCCGGCCAGGGGTCGAAGGGTTCGCTGTCCTGGCAGATGGCGGACAGCCCGCAGGTGTCGAAGGCCACGATGTGGTCCCGCAACACCGCCTCCACCTGCCGGCGGGCGGCCTCCAGGTAGCGGGCCTGGGAATCCTCGGGCAACACGGCCAGGGCGGCCCGGGCGACGCGGTCCACCAGGTCCAGCAGGCTCAGCCCACGCAGGTCCACGTGCAGCTGGAACGCCGAAGAGGAGCGGGCAGAGGCCACGGTCATCCCCTCCCCCAAGGGAGCGCTGCCAACGGTTCCGGCTTCAGCGTAGCCCGAACGGGGGACGCAGTCACGGGACGTGCGCCTCTGCGCTCCTGGGGCAGAGGTCCCTCAGCGGCGGGGTGTTCTGTCCTGCAGGAGTTTGCCCAACAGCCAGGCGGCCAGCC
>DATCLL010000253.1:0-23488 GCA_036563935.1 Limnochordales bacterium
CGGATCCTGTGGCTGGCTTGACCGGTGGGCCCGGGGCGGCTAGAATGCATTCGGCCAGTGGGCCGGAGGGCCGCGGGCGCCCGCTTGAGGCGTCCGAGGAAAGTCCGGACTCCACAGGGCAGGGTGCCGGGTAACGCCCGGCGGGGGCGACCCCAGGGAAAGTGCCACAGAAACCATACCGCCCGCAGGTTCTCGGGCCCTGCACAGGCCCGGACCTGCGTGGTAAGGGTGAAACGGTGAGGTAAGAGCTCACCAGCGGCCGGGCGACCGGTCGGCTGGGTAAACCCCACCCGGAGCAAGGCCAAATAGGAGGGGCGCTGGGGGTGGCCCGCCTCGATGCCCCTCGGGTTGGCCGCTGGAGGCGGGCGGCAACGCCCGCCCTAGAGGGATGGCCCTCCCCGACAGAATCCGGCTTACAGGCCCGCTGGCTACCCGCGGTCCACCGGCGGATGCGGCAGTAGATGGCCTGCACCACGATGCGACCGGGACCCCTCGCCGGAGGAGGCACGCCACGGGTGGCCCAGGACATGGCCGTACGCTTCGCCGACACCATTCGAGCCCTCACCGTGGACGCGGTGGAGACCGCCCGCTCCGGCCACCCCGGATTGCCCCTGGGATGCGCCGAGATCGGGGCGGTGCTCTTTCTGGAGGTTCTGCGCCACGACCCCACCTGGCCCGACTGGCCGGACCGGGACCGCTTCGTCCTGTCGGCCGGGCACGGGTCCATGTTGTTGTACGCCCTGCTGCACCTGACCGGCTACTCGCTTCCCCTGGAGGAGCTCCGGCGCTTTCGCCAGCTGGATTCCATGACGCCGGGCCATCCCGAGTGGCGGTGCGCGCCCGGCGTGGAGACCACCACCGGCCCGCTGGGGCAGGGGCTGGCCAACGCCGTGGGCATGGCGTTGGCCGAGCGGCTGCTGGCGGCCCGCTTCAACCGTCCCGGCTTTGAGGTGGTCAACCACCGCACCTGGGTGCTGGCCAGCGACGGGGATCTCATGGAGGGTGTAAGCGGGGAGGCCGTTTCCCTGGCGGGTCACCTGGGCCTGGGCCGGCTTTGCGTGGTGTACGACGCCAACCAGGTGACCATCGAGGGATCCACGGAGCTGGCCTTCCGGGAGGACGTGGGCAGGCGCTTTGAGGCCTGCGGCTGGCGGGTCACCCAGGTGGACGGCCACGACGTGGACCAGCTGCGCCGGGCGTTCCGCTGGGCGTGCCAGGAGGACGGCCGCCCGGCCCTCATCATCGCCCGCACGCACCTGGCGGCCAAGTCGCCCAAGCAGGACCAGGCCGAAGCCCACGGCGCACCGTTGGGACAGGCGGCGCAGGCGGCCCTGAAGGAGGCCATCGGCTGGCCTGCGGAGCGGTGGTTTTTCGTGCCCGATGAGGTGCGCCGGGACGTTCAGCAGCGCATGCCCCGCTGGCAGCAGGCAAGCCAACGCTGGCGCCAGCTTTTCCAGGGCTGGTCGGAAGCCTTCCCCCACCTGCGGGCCCAGTGGGACGCCGCCATGGCCGGGCAGCTTCCGGCCGAGCTGGAAAGCCCCGAGGCGCCCGTGGAGAGCTGGGCCGGTCCCCTGGACCGGCCGGTGGCCACCCGGGTCGCCTCCGGGCGGGTGCTGCAGGAGCTGGCCACCCGGGTTTTGTACCTGGTGGGAGGTTCCGCCGACCTGGCCCCCTCCACCCGCACGTACCTGGAAGGGTGGGGGTCGGTGGGCCCGGGCCGCTTTGAGGGCCGCAACCTGCACTTCGGCGTGCGGGAGCACGCCATGGGCGCGGTGCTCAACGGCATGGCCCTGCACGGGGGCCTGCGGGTGTTCGGCGGCACCTTTCTGGTCTTCTCCGACTACATGCGGCCCGCCATCCGCCTGGCGGCCATGATGGGGCTGCCGGTCATCTACGTGTTCACCCACGACTCCATCTACGTGGGGGAGGATGGACCCACCCACCAGCCCGTGGAGCAGCTGGAAAGCCTGCGCATCATCCCCGGGCTGGAGGTGTGGCGGCCTGCGGACGCCGCCGAAACGGCGCTGGCGTGGGCCGAGGCGATGCGCCGGCGGGAGGGCCCCACCGCCCTGGTGCTCACCCGCCAGGAGGTGCCGCCCGTGGTGCCCGAGGGCGACGATGGGCCCGAGCGCCGGCGGCAGGGGCTCAGCGAGGCAGGGGCCTACGTGGTGCTGGGCGTGGGCGAGGTGGACGTGACGCTGGTGGCCAGCGGCAGCGAGGTGTCGCTGGCCGTGCAGGCGGCCCGGGAGCTGGCCGGGCAGGGGGTGCGGGCGCGGGTGGTGTCGGTGGCCTGCCGGGAGCGGCTTTTGCGCTGGGAGCCCGAGCGGCGGGAGCGTCTTTTGGGGGGCGGCGTGCCCCGGGTGTTCGTGGAGGCCGGGGAGGGCTCCGGGTGGGGCTGGCTGGCCCGCCCCGGCGACGGGCTGGTGGCGGTGCGCCGCTTCGGGCTCAGCGGGCCGGGCGCCCAGGTGGCCCGGCGGCTGGGGCTCACTCCCGAGCGGGTAGTCCAGACGGCCCGGGAGGCGCTGGAGCGGCAGCGGGCACCGGCACCGGCCGGATGACGGCCACAGGGCCGGCCCGGCGGGCCCGCAGGGCGAAAGGGAAGAGGTTGGCCGCCAGGCACAAGGACACGTCCGAGGGCCAGAAGGGCGGCAGCTCATGGGCCAGCAGGTTGGCCACCCGGGGCGCCTGTACCATGGCCCGCACCGCCTCCCGCAGGTTCCACGGGCGGCCGGTGAGGTAGTGCTGCAGGGCTTCGGCGCAGGCTTCGTCTTCTTCGGTGGGTTCCTGCCCCGCCCAGCCCATGGCCACCACCGTCACAAGCCCCGCCCGCATGGCCCGGATGGCCCATGCGGTGGCCCACGCGTTCACCAGCCCCGCCACGAACAGTGCCCGCGCGCGGGTGGCGCCCAGCAGGCCCTGGGTTCCCGCGCTGGTGCGCTGCACGAAGGGGCGGTTTCGCAGGGGGCGGCCGCAGGCCACCCATCGCAAAAGCTCCGAGGGCGAATTGCCCAAATCGAACCCTTCCAGCCGCCAGCCTCCCCGCTCGCCGGACAGCACCGCGTCGGGGTGGCGCTCCTTGATGGCCAGCGCCTCCCGGGCGTCGGCCACGGCCACCAGGGGCCTGGCCCCCAGGGCGGCGGCATACGCGCACAGGCTGAAGGCCCGGAAGACGTCGATGACCACCACCACGCCCTCGGCCCGCCGGGCCCCCTCCAGCAGGCGCTCCCGGCGCACCTCGGGCACGGTCCACTGCGGTGGAGTCGGTGGCGACGTCGGCTGCTCCAAAACCCCCTCACCCTCTCCGTGGGTTCTCGGTCATGATAGCCCACGGAGCGCGGCAACGGGGCGAGAGCCGGCGCGCTAGCGAGAGCGCGGCGGGGGTTCCGCCAGGCGGCGCTGGCCTTCCCGGATGAGGCGGCGCACCATCTGGCCCCCGATCTTGCCGGCTTCCCGCACGGACAGCCGGTCGGGGTCCGCCAGGTCGTCCTGCAGGCCCAGCTCCCGGGCCACCTCTTCCTTGAGGCTTTCCCGGGCGGCCTGCAGGGGCTGTGACCGGGCATCCGGCTCCGCTTGAAGCGGCGAGGGCAGGGGGTTATCCTTGGGGCGGCGCCAGCGCCGGGCTTTGGGGCCTTGGCTTTGCGTCATGGCCGTTCTCCTTTCCAGCTAACCTGTACAGGGAAGGCTGCACCGCTAGCCTGCACGGCGCACTGCAGGCCCATGCGGGCGGCAGCCAGGGGCAGCGGGGGACAGCGGGAGGGGCAGGGCCTGTGAGGCGCATTGCGGTGCTCACCAGCGGGGGCGACGCCCCGGGCATGAACGCGGCCATCCGGGCGGTGGTCCGGGTGGGGCTTCACCGGGGCCTGGAGGTGGTGGGGGTCCGGCAGGGGTACGCGGGGCTCATCGCCGGGGACTTCGAGCGGATGAGCGCCCGCAGCGTGGGCGGCATCATCCACCAGGGCGGCACCATCCTGGGCAGCGCCCGCTGCCCGGAGTTCAAGACCGAAGAGGGCCGCCGCCAGGCGCTGGACCAGATGCGGCGGGCGGGAATCGAAGGACTGGTGGTCATCGGCGGGGGCGGCTCCCAGACCGGGGCGCTGGCCCTGCACCGCATGGGCTTTCCGGTGGTGGGCGTGGCCTCCACCATCGACAACGACCTGTACGGTTTCGATCAGACCCTGGGAGTGGACACGGCCCTGAACACGGCCATCGAAGCCGTGGACCGCATCCGCTCCACCGCCTCCTCCCACCACCGGGCCTTCCTGGTGGAGGTGATGGGGCGGGACTGCGGCTACCTGGCCCTCATGACGGCCATCGCCGGCGGGGCCGAGGTGGTGGTGGTCCCCGAGGTGGAGGCGGACCCCGACGCGGTGGCCCGCAGCCTGCGCCAGGCATACGAGCGGGGCAAGTCCCACGCCATCGTGGTTGTGGCCGAGGGCGCCCGGTACAACGCCGAGGCCATGGCCGCCCACTTCCGCCACCACCACGACCGCATCGGCTTCGAGCTGCGGGTGACGGTGCTGGGGCACGTGCAGCGGGGCGGCACCCCCACTACCTTCGACCGCCTGCTGGGCACCCGGGCCGGGGCCTTTGCGGTGGAGCTGCTGCTGGAGGGCCGCTACGGGATGGTGGTGGGATGGGTGGCCGGCCGCGTCGAAGCCCTTCCCCTGGAGCAGGTGGTGGGGCGGCGCAAGCCCCTGGATCCCAAGCTGGTGGAACTGGCGGAGGTGCTGGCCCAATGAGCGAGCCCGCAGGTGCAAATCCGTCGTGCATCTTCTGCCGCATTGCCGCCGGACAGGCCCCGGCCAGCGTCGTCTACCGGGACGAGCACACCATGGCCTTCATGGACATCCAGCCGGCCTCCCGGGGCCACGTCCTGGTCATCCCCGTGCGGCACGCCGAGACCTTGTGGGACCTGGAGGAGGCCGAGGCGGGCAGGGTGTTCGGGGTGGCCACCCGCATCGCCCGGTGGATCCGGGATGCCCTGCAGCCGCTGGGCCTCAACGTGCTGCAGTCCAACGGGCAGGCAGCGGGGCAGGTGGTGTTTCACGTCCACCTGCACCTCATCCCCCGCTTCGGCGGGGAGGAAGGGCTGCGCTTCCGGCTGCGGGCACCGGACAGCCCCGTGCCCACCCGGGAGGAGCTGGAGGAGCTGGCCCGGCAGATCCGCCGTGCCGGCGGCCTAGCCTGACGGCTCTGCGGCCGGGTCCGGCGGTGCGGCCGGCGCCTGGGGCGTCGGCAGGCCCAGCAGCTGCCGGTAGACCCGCTCGTAGCCGTCCACCATGGCCTGGACCGTGAAGCGCTGCTCCACCCACTGGCGGCAGCGGCGGCGGTCCAGGCCGGCTACCTTCTGGACCGCCTCCACCGCCTCCTCCAGGGAGTGCACCACGAACCCGGTGCGCCCGTGCTGCACCACCTCCGGCACCGCCCCCAGGGCCATGCCGATGACGGGCGTGCCGCAGGCCTGGGCTTCCACCAGGGCCAGCCCGAAGGGCTCCGGGACGGTGCACAGGTGCACCAGGGCCAGCGCCCCACCCAAAAGGGCGTCCCGCTCCCGGGGGCCTACCTCCCCCACGAACTCCACGTGGCGCCCGTCCAGCCGGGGTCGTATGACCGCCTCGAAGTAGTCCCGCTCGTCGGGGGGTATGAGGGCCGCCATCTTCAGGGGAACCCCCGTGCGCAGGGCCAGCTCCACGGCCAGGTGCGCGCCCTTCTTGGCGGACATCCGCCCCAGGAAGACCAGGTAGTCGCCCGGGCGGCTCTGGAACGTGAACTGCTGCAGGTCGACGCCGTTGTACACCGTGGCCACGTAGTTCAGCTCCGGCAGGCCCTGGCGCTCGGCGTCGCTGATGGAGACGTAGGGCAGGTGCCGGAAGCGCCGGTAGATGACCCGGGGGGCCTCTTCCAGCAGGGCCGAGCCGTGCAGGGTGGTCACCACGGGGATGTCCAGCAGGGGCGCAAACGCCAGCGGGTAGGCGTTCAGGTGGTTGTGCAGCAGGTCAAAGGCCCCTGCCCGCGCCAGCTCCAGCGCCCTGCCCATGTGCAGGAACTCGTACGCCTTGGGGTCCAGGGTGGGATCCTCCCCCAGCGGCCTGGGGCAAACCCACTCCAGGCGGGCCGACGTCTGGCTGTCCCCCGTGGCAAACAGGACCACCTCGTGCCCCCTGGCCACCAGGCCTTCCGCCAGGTGGGAGACCACCTGCTCCCACGGCCCGTAGCGGCGGGGCGGGGTTCTCCAGGCGATGGGACCCAGGATGCCGATGCGCATGGAAGACCTCCCGGTCCATTTTCTGTTGCCCGTCACGGGACCGGCAGGAATCGGGGTGGGGGCGACGAATAGGCCGCATGCGCGGAGTGGGGGAAAGTGGCGCGAAGTGGAGGAGCCCCGCCGTGCGGCCGGGCGGGATGCTCCTGCGGCCCACGGGGCGCCACCCCCCACTAAGCGTCTGCGGCCCGGAACAGGGCTTGCGCCGAGGGCACGGGCGTGACCTTTCTAGGCGAGTACCAGCACGCGCTGGACGACAAGGGGCGCCTGTTCATCCCCGCCCGGCTGCGGGAAGGGTTGGGTTCCCCCTTCGTGGCCACCCGGGGCCTGGACCGCTGCCTGTTTGCCTATCCCCTCCCGGAATGGAGCCGCATCGAGGAGAAGCTGCGCCAGCTCCCCCTCACCCAGGCCGAGGCCCGGGCGTTCGTGCGCCTTTTGCTGGCCGGGGCCAGCTACGTGGAGGTGGACCGGGCAGGACGGGTGCTTCTGCCGTCCCACCTGCGGGAGTACGCGGGCCTGGAACGGGAAGTGGTGGTGTTGGGCGTGGGCAGCCGGGTCGAGTTCTGGGCCGCTTCGGCCTGGAAGGAGTATGCCCGGCAGGTGCAGTCCAGCTTCGAGGCGCTGGCCGAGAAGATCGTGGGGCTGGGGATCTGATGGCGCAGGGCAGCCGGTCGGCGGCGGAGCTGGCCCACGTCCCCGTCCTGACCCGGGCGGTGGTGGAGCTTCTGGCGCCACGTCCCGGGGGCACCTACGTGGACTGCACGGTGGGAGCGGGCGGGCACGCCCGGGCCATCCTGGAGGCGGCCGGGTCCGGGGCCAGGCTGGTGGGCCTGGACCGGGACCCCGAGGCCATCCGGCTCGCCCGGCAGACCCTGGCGGACTTCGCACAGGCGGTGACGCTGGTGTGCGTCAATTTTTCTGAACTCGAAGCAACCCTTCGAAGCGTGCAGGCCCTTCCCGCCGACGGCATCCTGTTCGACTTGGGGGTCTCCAGCCTGCAGCTCCTGGATCCCCGGCGTGGCTTCACCTACCAGGACCCCCAGGCCCCTCTCGACATGCGCATGGACCCCGGCCTGCCCGAGACGGCGGCGGACCTCCTGAACACCCGTACCGTCCGGGAGCTGACCCGCATCTTCCGGGAGTTCGGCGAGGAGCGCTGGGCCGCCCGGGTCGCCCGGGAGGTGGTTCGCCAGCGCCAGCGCCGCCCGCTGGCCGTTGCCGGCGAGCTGGTGGAGTGCGTTTACCGGGCCATCCCCGCTGCGGCCCGCCGGCGGGGCGGCCACCCGGCCCGGCGCATCTTCCAGGCCCTGCGCATTGCGGTGAACGGCGAACTGGAGCACCTGCGGCAGGCGCTTCCCCAGGCCCTCAGGGCCCTGGCGCCGGGCGGGCGGCTGGTGGTCATCAGCTTTCACTCCCTGGAAGACCGGCTGGTCAAGCAGGCGCTGGCCCAGGCCGCCCGGGAGGGCAGGCCCGTCCCGGTGCGGCTTCTGGTGCGCAAAGCCCTGCGTCCGGGTCCCGAAGAGGTCCAGCGCAACCCCCGGGCCCGCAGCGCCCGGTTGCGGGCTGCCGAGCGGGTGCAGGCATGGGAGGAAGGAAGGGCGGCATAGCGTGAGCATGGCAGGGTGGTCCACGGCGCAGGCCATCGCCAGACCCCAGGAGCCTGCCCCGAAGCCGGGTGCCGGGCCCGCACCCCGGGCGGCGCGCCCGGGGCGGGTGGTGCTCACGTGGGCGGCGCTGGCATCCCTGGTGGTGGCGGCGTGCACGGCATACCTGAGCCTCGAGGTGTACACGGTCCTGGCGTGGCGTTCCCTGGAGCAGCTGCAGCGGGAACTGCAGCAGGAGCGCCGCCGCCAGCAGGCCCTGGAGCTGCAGCTGGCCCGGGCTCTGGCGCCGGCCCCCACGGAACAGGCGGCCCAGCAGATGCTGGCCATGCGCCGCCCGCAGGAGGTGGACCTGGTGGTGCTGGACGGCGCCTTCCCTGCCCTGGCCCGGGCGCCCGGCCGGCCTGCCGGCGAGCCTGCCTCCGGGCCGGCGCCGGGGCCGGCCGGGGGGTGGCAGCAGGCGGCGGCCCGGGAGCTCCGGCAGGTGCGGGAGGCCCTCCAGGGCGCGGTGCGGGCCGGGGCGTTGGCCCGGGCCAGGCCGTGGTCCCGCTGGCCGTAGCCGGCGCCGGGCCGGGCGGGGTGCGGGCGCCGGGGAGGCGGGGTTGGCATGCAGCAGGGCCCTTCCGCGCTGGCCGTGCGCCGTCGCACTGCGTGGCTGTTCGTGCTGTGCGGGCTTACCCTGGTGGCGCTGGGGTTGCGGCTGTTCTACCTGCAGGTGGTGCGCCACGGCTACTATGCCCGGCTGGCCTGGGAGCAGCGGCTGCGCCCGCTGCCGGTGGAGCCCCGGCGAGGCACCATCTACGACCGCAGCGGCCGCAAGCTGGCCATCAGCGTGAGCGCCGACGCGGTGTACGCCGTCCCCTCCGAGGTCCGGGACCCCGTGCAGACCGCCCGCCGCCTGGCCGAGGTGCTGGGCAGGCCCGCCGAGGAGATCGAGGAGCGGCTGCGGCAGAAGACGGCCACCGTCTGGGTGGAGCGGCGGGTGACGCCGGAGCAGGGGGCGGCGGTGCGGGCGCTGCGCCTGCCGGGGGTAGGGGTGGTGGAACGGCCCCAGCGTTCCTACCCGGCAGGCAGCCTGGCCGCCCACGTCCTGGGCATCACCGGCATCGACAACCAGGGCCTGGAGGGCCTGGAACTTTACTACGACGAGTACCTGCGGGGCGTGCCGGGCCGGGTGGAGCAGGAACGGGATGCGGCCGGCCGGGAGATCCCCGGCGGAATCAGCCGGTACGTGGCGCCCCAGGATGGCTACGACCTGGTGCTCACCATCGACCAGGTGCTGCAGTACCGGGCCGAACGGGAACTGGAGCGGGTGGTGAGCGAAACCCAGGCCGACTTCGGCATCTTCGTGGGGGTGGAACCCTCCACGGGGGAAATCCTGGCCATGGCCGTCTACCCCTCCTTCGACCCCAACCGCTACCAGGACTTCCCCCCCGAGCTGCGCCGCAACCGGGCGGTGACGGACCAGTTCGAGCCGGGCTCCACCTTCAAGATCGGGACGGGGGCTGCTGCCCTGGAGACGGGCGTGGTCAGCCCCGAGGACCGCTTCTTCGACCCGGGGTTCGTGGCCATCGGCGGCGGGGTGGTGCGCTGCTGGCGGCCGGGAGGGCACGGCAGCCAGAGCTTCGTGGAGGCCACCGAGAACTCGTGCAACCCCGTCTTCGCCATCGTCGCCGCCCAGCGCCTGGGACCCCAGGTGTTCTACCGCTTCATCCGGGCCTTCGGCTTCGGGGAGCGGCTGGGAGTGGACTTCCCCGGGGAGGCGCCCGGCTACGTGCCCGCTCCCGGTACGGTGGTGCACGGCGAGGTGTTGCGGTGGGCCAACATCGGCTTCGGCCAGGGCGTGGCGGTGACGCCCCTGCAGCTGGCCATGGCCGCGGCCACCATCGCCAACGGCGGCGTGCTCATGCGGCCGCATCTGGTGCGGGAGATCCGCTCCCCCGACGGGAGGGTGGTGCGTCGCTTCGAGCCGGTGGCTCTGCGGCGGGTGCTTTCGGCCTCCACCGCGCAGGCCTTTTCCCGCATCCTGCGCAGCGTGGTGGTGAACGGCTCCGGCCGGCGGGCGGAGGTGGAAGGCTACCGGGTGGCCGGCAAGACCGGCACGGCCCAGATCCCCCGCCCCACCGGGGGTTATGGGGACGACACCATGGCCTCCTTCGTGGGGTTTGCCCCGGTGGACGACCCCCGCATGGTGGGGCTGGTGATGATCTACCGGCTGAAGGTTCAGCCCCGGTGGGGTGGAACCTGGGCGGCGCCCGCCTTTGCGCAGGTGATGGGCGACGCGCTGGCCTACCTGCGGGTTCCCCGGCGCCAGGAGCAGCCTGCGCCCCAGGAACGGGACGAGCAGGGTCGGCCGCTCATCCGGGTGCCCAACGTGCTGAACCTGGGCCTGGAGGAGGCACGAAGCCTGCTGAACCAGGCCAAGCTAGAGGTGGCAGTGGAGGGAAGCGGCCCGGTGGTGGTGGACCAGCTGCCTCGTCCCGGCTCGCAGGTGCCGGCCGGCACCCGGGTGGTGCTGGTGTTCGAGGTGCCTGTGGCCGCGCCGGAGGGCCCGCAGGTGACGGTTCCGTCGGTGCTGGGCAAAAGCGTGCGGGATGCGGCGCGCATCCTGGCGGAGGTGGGGCTTACATTGCACGTGAACGGGGCGGGGCTGGCCACGTTCCAGTCGCCCGCTCCGGGGGCCCTGGTGGCACCGGGAAGCCCGGTGGAGGTGCACTTCGAGCCTCCCGGGCCCGCGCCGGCCCCGCCGGGCGGGCCCAGCGGGCCGGGCGGGCCGCCCGGGCCGACCGGCAGCACGGAGCCTGCCCCCTAACAGGGCGGCCGGGCAGGGCCCGGGGAGAGGGGATGGCGGCGTTGGGTGTGACGGTGGCGGAGCTGGTACGGCGCCTGGGATGGTCCCAGGGCCCCGGACGGGCCTGGCAGGACCCGCAGGCACTGGCGCGGCCCGTGGGCCGGGTGCGCTACCACTCGGGCCAGGTGCAGCCGGGGGATGTGTTCGTCTGCATCCAGGGCCTGCGCCAGGACGGTCACGCCTTCGCCGGCGAGGCCGTGCGGGCGGGGGCGGCGCTGTTGGTGGCGCAAAAGCCCCTGGGGCCCTTGGAAGACCAGGTGCCCGTGGTGCAGGTGCCCGACACCCGGGCTGCCCTGGGGCTGGTGGCCGGGGAGCTTCTGGGCCATCCGGACCGCCGCCTGCGGCTGGTGGGGGTGACGGGCACCAACGGCAAGACCACCACCACCTACCTGGTGAAGGCCGCGCTGGAGGCGGCGGGGCTGCGGGTGGGGCTGGTGGGCACCATCCGCCACCTGGTAGGCGACCGGGAACTGCCGGCGGAGCGCACCACGCCGGAAGCGTCGGACCTGCTGGAGCTTCTGCAGCGCATGGTGGAGGCGGGGGCCAGCCACGCCGTCACGGAGGTCTCCTCCCACGCGGTGGCTCTGCGGCGCATCCACGGGGTGGAGTACGACGTGGGGGTGTTCACCAACCTGACGCAGGACCACCTGGACTTCCACGGCACCATGGAGAACTACCGGGACGCCAAGGCGGGCTTCTTCGCCAGCCTGGTGGCCGCCACCAAGCCCCGCAAGCTGGCCGTCATCAACGCCGACGACCCCTACGGGAACTTCATGGCCGCCCGCAGCGCCGCCCCGGTCCTGTGGTTCGGGACGGGGCCTGCGGCCGACGTGCGGGCCGAGGCCATCGAGGTGGGCCCGGGCGGAACCCGCTTTCAGGCCGTCACCCCCTGGGGCCGGGCGGCGGTTCAGCTTCAGCTCATGGGCCGCTTCAACGTCCTCAACGCCCTGGGCGCCCTGGCCGTGGCGCTGCACGAGGGCGTGCCCCTGGAGCAGGCGGCCCGGGCCCTGGAGGGGGTGCGCGGGGTGGACGGGCGGTTCGAGGCGGTGCGGGAGGGCCAGCCCTTTTCGGTGGTGGTGGACTACGCGCACACCCCCGACGGGCTGGAGAACGTCCTGCAGGCCGCCCGGGCCCTGGGGCCCCGCCGGCTGTGGGTGGTGTTCGGCTGCGGAGGCGACCGGGACCGCACCAAGCGTCCCCGCATGGGAGCCGTGGCCGCACGGCTGGCCGACCGGGTCATCATCACCTCCGACAACCCCCGCAGCGAAGACCCCGAGGCCATCTGCCGCGAGGTGGAGCAGGGCCTGGTGGAACAGAAGGCGGCAGGAACGGGTGCGCTGGAGGCCTACGAGGTGGTGGTGGACCGGCGGGAGGCCATCCGCCGGGCCCTGCAACAGGCGCGGCCGGGCGACATGGTGGTGCTGGCCGGCAAGGGGCACGAAACCTACCAGATCTTCCGGGACCGGGTGGTGCCCTTCGACGACCGGGAGGTGGCCCGGCAGATCTTGCGGGAGCTGGGCTTCGGCGCAGAGGGCAGGGGGTAGCGGGCGGTGCCGGCGGTGATGAGCGCCCGTGAGGTGGCGGCGGCCTGCGGGGGCCGGCTGGTGCGGGGCGACCCTTCGGCGGTGCTGCAGGGGGTGTGCACCGACAGCCGCCAGGTGATGGGGGGGCAGCTCTTCGTGGCCCTGCGGGGCCAGCGCCACGACGGCCACCGCTTCGTGGCCGACGCCCTGGCGGCCGGCGCCGGGGGCGCCCTGGTGGAGCAGGGCAGGCTCGGCTGCGTCCCGGAGGGCCCCTGGCCGGTGGTGGAGGTGCAGGACAGCCTGCGGGCCCTGCAGGAGCTGGCCGGCTGGTGGCGGACCAGGCTGGCCGCGCCGGTGCTGGCCGTGACGGGCAGCGTGGGCAAGACCACCACCAAGGAGATGATGGCTGCCATCCTGGCGCGGCGCCGCAAGGTGGTGCGGGCGCCGGCCAGCTACAACAACGAGGTGGGCGTGCCGCTGGCGCTGCTGCAGGCCGGGCCCGAGACCGAGGCGGTGGTGCTGGAGCTGGCCATGCGGGGGCCCGGCCAGATCGCGCAGCTGGCTCAGCTGTGCCGGCCGCAGGTGGGCGTCATCACCAACGTGGGCGAATCGCACCTGGAGCTTCTGCAAAGCCGCGAGGCCATCGCCCGGGCCAAGGGGGAGCTTCTCGAGCACCTGCCCGCAGGCGGAACGGCCGTGCTCAACGCCGACGACGCCCTGGTGATGTCCCAGGCCCACCGCTGCCCGCCCGGGTGCCGGCAGATCACCTTCGGCAGCCGGCAGGCCGACGTGGTGTACGACCGGGTGGAAGGAGGAGGCCTGGGCGGCACGCGGTTTCGCCTGCGCACCCCGTGGGGCGAGGCGCACTGCCGGCTGGGCGTGCCCGGCGCCCACCTGGTGGCCAACGCGGCCGCTGCGGCCGCCGCGGCGCTGGCGGCGGGGGCGCTGCTGCAGGACGTGGAGGAGGGGCTCGCCTCCTTTTCGGGCAGCGCCATGCGCATGCAGGTGGTGCGGGCAGGCGGCGCCGTGGTTCTGCATGACGCCTACAACGCCAGCCCCACCTCGGTGCGGGCGGCCCTGGCCACGCTGGCCCGGGTGGCCGCAGAGGAGCGGCTGCGGGCGGTGGCGGTGCTGGGCGACATGCTGGAGCTGGGGCCCGAGAGCGAACAGCTGCACCGGCAGGTGGGGCGCCTGGCCGCGCAAAGCGGCGTGCAGTGGCTGGTGGCGGTGGGCCGCTGGGCGCAGTCGACCGCCCGGGGGGCTCAGGAAGGAGGCATGCCGGCCGGGGCCATCCACCAGGTGCAGGACGCCGAAGAGGCTGCGCGGGTCGTGCGGGGGCGGGTGGGCCCGGGGGATGTGGTGCTGGTGAAGGGTTCCCGGGCCGTGGGGCTGGAGCGGGTGGTGCAGGCGCTGGGGGAGGAGGAGCCACGCTAGCCGTGGAGCGGGTGGTGGGCGCCGCCATGGCAGCTGCCGCCATCGTCCTGGTCACAGGGCCGGGTGCCATCGCGTGGCTGCGCCGGGCGGGGTTGGGCCAGCAGGTTCGGCCCGAGGGTCCGGCACGCCACGCCGCCAAGGCGGGCACCCCCACCATGGGGGGGGTGTTCCTGGTGGCGGGCTGCCTGGCGGCCTGGGCCCTTTTGGTGCCGCCGGCCGCCCGGGTGGGCCCCGACATGGCGGTTCTGGCGGGTTTCGGGGCCCTGGGGGCGTTGGACGACCTGCGGGCCATCCTGCGCCGCCGTTCCCTGGGCCTGCGGGCCCGGGAGAAGCTGGCCGGGCAGCTCCTGCTGGGCCTGGCAGCCTCCGCCTGGGCGTGGAACCACCTGCCCCGCGCCCGGGCGTGGCTTGTGCCGCTGTGGGGTACCACGTGGGAACCGGCCCCCTGGTTGGGGGTGGCGGCGGGCGCGCTGGTGCTGGTGGCCAGCGCCAACGCGGTGAACCTCACCGACGGCCTGGACGGCCTGGCCGCAGGAAGCGTGGCGGCGGCCAGCCTGGCCTATGCGGCCATCGGCTGGGCCCGGCAGGACTGGGAGCTGGCGGTGCTGGCGGCTGCCGTGGCGGGGGCCTGCCTGGGGTTTTTGTGGTTCAACGCGCACCCGGCCCAGGTGTTCATGGGTGACACGGGCAGCCTGGCCCTGGGCGCGGCGCTGGGGTGGATGGCGCTGCGCTCCGGCACCGTGCTGGCCCTGCCCGTGGTGGGCGGGCTGTTCGTCGCGGAGACCCTGTCGGTTATGGCGCAGGTGGCCTACTTCCGCTGGACGGGAGGCCGGCGGCTTTTGCGCATGAGCCCTCTGCACCACCACCTGGAGCTTTCGGGGTGGGCGGAGCCCCAGGTGGTGGTGCGGCTGTGGGTGGTCTCGGCCCTGTGCGCAGCCGGGGGCTTCTGGGCCGTGACGGGGGGACGAGCGGGATGAGGAGTTCCCCGGGTGCCCCGGTCATCCCGCTGCCCGTGCGGGGCGGGCAGGCCGGGTACGGGTCGGCCCCGGGCGCGCTCCGGGCGGAGGGGCCGGCCGATGCCGTGCTGGTGGCCACGGTACTCACCCTGACGGCGCTGGGTCTGGTGATGGTGCTGAGCTCCAGCTACACCCGGGGCCTGGGGCAGTTCGGGGATCCGTACCACTTCTTCAAGCGGCAGGTGCTGTACGGGCTGGCCGCGTGGGGGGTGGCCCTGGGCTGCCTGCGGGTGGCTCCCAGGCAGCTGGACCGGTTCTCGGGATGGCTGGTCATCCTGGCCTACGTGCTTCTGGCGGCCGTGCTGGTGGTGGGGGAGGAGATTGGGGGCGCACGGCGCTGGATTCGGTTTCCCTTCGTGAACCTGCAGCCCTCGGAGCTGGCCAAGCTGGCCTGCGTGAACTTCGCGGCCAGCTGGTCGGGCCGCAGGAAGGACGCCATGGACCGCTTCTGGGCCGGCCCGGCGCTGCCGCTGGCCGCGGCGCTGGGCGCTGCCGCGCTCATCCTGCTGGAACCCGACTTCGGCACCGCCGTCGTGCTGGTGGCGGTGTGCATCACGGTGCTGTTCGCCGCCGGCATGTCCGTGTGGCAGCTGGCGGCGCTGGCCGTCCTGGCGGTGCCGGCGGCGGGGGCGCTCATCTGGATCGAGCCGTACCGCATGGCGCGGCTTTTGGCCTTCGTGGACCCCTGGGCCGACCCCTCCGGGCGGGGCTGGAGCGTCATCCAGTCTCTTCTGGCCATCGGCTCGGGGGGCCTGTTCGGCCTGGGGTTGGGGCAGAGCCGCCAGAAGTTCCTGTACCTGCCTGAGCACCACACCGACTTCATCTTCGCCATCCTGGCGGAGGAGCTGGGGCTGGTGGGCACCTGGGCGGTGCTGGCCCTGTTCGGCGTGCTGGCCTGGCGGGGCTTTCGGGTGGCCCTGGCGCTGGAGGACCGCTACGAGCAGCTTCTGGCCTGCGGGCTGGTGATGCTGCTGGTGGGCCAGGCGCTGCTCAACGTGGGGGTGGTGAGCGGCTCGCTGCCGGTGACGGGAATCCCCCTGCCCTTCATCTCCTACGGGGGCAGCTCCCTGGTGGGCAGCATGACGGCGGTGGGCCTGCTGTTGCGGCTGTCCCGGAGGGTGACGTGAGCGGGAAGCCCGCGCCAACTGTGGTGGCCATCGCGGCCGCGGGCACCGGGGGCCACATCTACCCGGGCCTGGCCGTGGCCCAGCAGCTGCGCCGGCTGGAGCCTGGCGTGGGCGTGGTCTTCCTCACCACCCGCCGGGGGCTGGGGAGGGAACTTCTGGCACGGGCCGGCGAGCAGGTGCAGGTGGTGGAAGGCCAACCGGCCCCCTTCGGGCTTTCGTGGCGGCTGAGCTGGACGGTGTGGGCGGCGCTGCGGGGAACCGGGCAGGCGCTGGGCCACCTGCGCCGCGCAGGCGCCCGGGCGGTGCTGGCCACCGGCGGCTACGGTTCGGTTCCGGTGGCCCTGGCAGCCCGCCTGGCAGGGATACCCGTGGTGTGGCACGAGCAGAACGCCTGGCCCGGCCGGGCCACCCGGCTGGGGGGACGCCTGGCCCAGGCGGTGGCCCTGGGCTACGAGGAGGCGGCCCGGCACCTGGCGCCGTCGGTGCGTGCGCGGGCCCGGGTGGTGGGCAACCCCGTTCGCGCCGAGATCGGCGCGGTCAGCCGGGAGGAAGGCGCCCGCCGCCTGGGGCTGGATCCCGGGAGGCCCACGGTGCTGGTGGTGGGCGCCAGCCAGGGGGCCCGGCGGCTCAACCGGGCGGTGGTGGAGGCGGCCGGGGAGCTGGCACGGCTGGAGCCCGCCGCCCAGGTGCTGGTGAGCACGGGCACGGCGCAGTTTGAGGAGGTGGCAGACCGGCTGGAGGGGCTCTGGCCCGGCTGCCGCCGGGACGGGGCGGTACGGTGGGGCCGGCTGCAGGTGGTGCCCTACCTGGAGGACATGGCCGCAGCCCTGGCCGCCTGCGACCTGGCCGTCTCCCGGGCGGGGGCCATCTCCATCGCCGAGCTGACCGTGCAGGGCGTGCCCATGGTGCTGGTGCCGTACCCGTATGCGGCCGAGGACCACCAGCGGCGCAACGCCCAGGTGGCGGCGGACCGGGGCGCGGCGGTGGTGGTGCCCGATGAGGAGCTGACCGGGCAGAGGCTGGTGGAGGTGGTGCGGCAGCTTCTGCAGGACGAGCCCCGGCGCAGGGCCATGGCCCTTGCCAGCCGCAGCCTGGGGCGACCCCGCGCCGCCCGGGAGCTGGCCGAGATGGTGCTGGCTCAAGCCCTGGCGGGCCGGGCCTCGCCGGCCGTGGCCCGCTAGGGCGCCGCGGTCTCCCCCCGCATAGCCTGGAGCGTCGATTCGGGGGGAGAGGCCGTGGAGTGGCTGGAGGTCGAGGGCGGCAGGCCCCTGGCGGGCAGCGTACGGCCTTCGGGAGCCAAAAACGCGGCGCTGAAGCTCATGGCCGCCTCCCTTCTGGCCGACGGGCCATGCGTGCTGGGGCGGGTGCCCCGCATCCGGGACGTGGAGGCCATGCGGGGGCTGCTGGAGGCGGTGGGCGCCCGCGCCGCCTGGAGCGGCCCGCAGGAGCTGGCGGTGCACCGGTCGGGGGAGCTTTTGGGCGAACTGCCGGAACAGCTGGTGGGGGCCCTGCGGGCCTCGGTGCAGCTGGCCGGTCCCCTGGTGGCCCTGGGCTGCCCGGTGCGGCTGGGCAGGCCGGGCGGGTGCGAAATCGGGGACAGGCCCCTGGATCTGCACCTGCAGGGCCTGGCGGCCCTGGGGGTGAGGGTGGAGGAGCGGGGCTCGTGGTGGGAGCTTTACCCGCCCCGGCGCCTGAGCGGGGCCGAGGTGGTGCTGGAGTACCCCTCCGTGGGCGCCACGGAGAACGTCATGATGGCCGCTTCCCGGGCCCGGGGCACGACGATCATCTACAACCCGGCCCGGGAGCCGGAGGTGGTGGAGCTGCAGGGGTTCCTGCGGGCCATGGGGGCCCGGGTGGAAGGTGCCGGGGGCCCCTGCATCCGCATCGAGGGTCGGGATGCCCTGGAGGGGGCCCGGTGGGAGGTGATGCCCGACCGCATCGAGACGGCCACGTGGCTTCTGGCGGCGGCCATCACCGGGGGCCACGTGGAAGTGGCTCCGGCCGTTCCCCAGCACCTGGGGGCCGTGGTGCAGGCCCTGCAGGAGGCAGGGGTGGGGGTGTCCTGGGGTGACGGGTGGATGCGGGCCGAGGGGGCTTCGGGCGGGCGAGTGCGAGCGGTATCCATCCAGACCCAGCCCTATCCCGGCTTTCCCACCGACGTGCAGCCCTTGTGGACGGCCCTCATGACGGTGGCCCGGGGGGTGGCGGTGGTGCGGGAGGAGGTGTACTCCCGCCGCTTCGGGTACGTCAGCCAGCTGTGGGCCATGGGGGCCGACATCCGGGTGGAGGGGCGCCACGCCGTGGTGCGGGGCGCACGCCTCCACCCCGCCCGGGTGCAGGCCACCGACCTGCGGGGTGGGGCTGCCCTGGTGCTGGCGGCCCTGGCGGCGCAGGGGCTCAGCCACATCGGCGGCCTGTCCCACCTGGACAGGGGATACGAGGAGCTGGCGGCCAAGCTGGCCGGGCTGGGCGGCCGGGTGCGGCGGGTACGGTCCGAGCCGGTGCCGGCGTGAGGGCGCAGGGAGGGAGCAGGCCGGGATGGGATGGTGGGAGAGGACAGCCGGTTGGCTGGGGGTGGCGCTGGCAGGGTACGGTCTGGCGCTCTCGCCCCTGCTGCGGGTGCAGCAGGTGGAGGTGCGGCCGTGGCCGGGGCAGCCTGCCGGGACGCTGCCGGCGGCGGTGAAGGAAGACCTTCTGGCCAGGGCCTCCTTTGCCTTCGGGGAGCCTCTTTTGGCCGTAGAGGCGGGAAGGCTGGCGCAGGCCGCCGCTTCGCTGCCCTACGTGGCCCGGGTGCGGGTGCGCCGGGTGCTGCCCGGCACGCTGGCCGTGGAGGTGCAGCCCAGGCAGGCGGTCGCCCAGCTGGCCTACGGGTCCGCCTTTGTGGAGGTGGACGGGCAGGGCCGGGTTCTGGGGCCTGCGCTGCACGCCGCAGGCTCCCTGCCCCTGCTCACGGGCGTGCTGGGGCCGGGGGAGGCCGTGACCGCCGGCGAGCCGGGCCCGCTGCCCGTGGTGGCCGCGGCCATGGCGGCCGCGGCAGCGGGGCCGGTGCTGGGCGAGCGTCTGTCCCAGGTGCACGTGGAAGGCGAGACCGGCCAGCTGATGCTGTTCTTGTCCGACGGGAGCCGGGTGGTGTGGGGAGAAGGCGGCGAGAAGGCGCTGCAGGAGGAGTTCCACCGGGAACGGGCACGGCTGCTGGCCCGGATCTGGCCGCGCCTTTCCCAGGGACAGGCCTTCCAGGCGGACCTGAGCGACCCGGGGCGGGCCGTCTGGTCCGTGCAGCCCGGGCCGCAGCCTTCGGGCCGCTAGCGGGCGGCCAGGGGCCGGGCGAACACGGCAGCCGGCAGGCGTCAGGTACAGGAAAGCGGCCGCCCGTGCAGAACCCAAGGCCGCAAGGCCGGGGGTTGGCGGCTGCCTGGCGGTGAGGGGGCATCGGGGCATGGTGGAGCTGGAGCTGGATCCGGCGCCGCTGGCGTGCATCAAGGTGGTAGGCATTGGAGGCGGCGGGTCCAATGCCATCAACCGCATGATCGAGGCCCAGCTGAAGGGCGTGGAGTTCATCGCCATCAACACCGATGCCCAGGCGCTCCTGCTGTCCAAGGCTCCCCGCAAGATCCAGATCGGGGAGAAGCTCACCAAGGGCCTGGGCGCCGGTTCCGTGCCGGAGATCGGCCAGCGCGCGGCCGAGGAGAGCCGGGACGTCATCCGGGAGGCCCTGGAGGGCGCGGACATGGTCTTCATCACCGCCGGGATGGGCGGCGGCACCGGCACCGGCGGCGCCCCGGTGGTGGCCGAGGTGGCCAAGGAGGTGAGCGCCCTCACGGTGGCGGTGGTGACCCGGCCCTTCTCCTTCGAGGGGCGCCGCCGCATGCGCCAGGCCGAGGAGGGCATCAACAACCTGCGCAGCAAAGTGGACACCCTTATCGTCATCCCCAACGACCGGCTGCTGCAGGTCATCGACAAGAAGACCTCGGTGCTGGAAGCCCTGCGCATGGCCGACGACGTGCTGCGGCAGGGGGTTCAGGGGATCTCGGATCTCATCACCATCCCCGGCCTCATCAACCTGGATTTCGCCGACGTGCGCACCATCATGTCCAACGCCGGTTCGGCCATCATGGGCATCGGCCGGGCCGGCGGGTCCGAGGACCGGGCGGTGAAGGCGGCGCGCATGGCCATCTCCAGCCCCCTGCTGGAGTCCAGCATCGACGGGGCCAAGGGCGTGCTGCTCAACATCACGGGCAGCTCCAACCTGAGCCTGTTCGAGGTGAACGAGGCGGCCCAGGTGGTGGCCCAGTCGGCAGACCCCGAGGCCAACATCATCTTCGGCGCCGTCATCGACGACACCCTGGAGGACGAGGTGCGGGTGACGGTCATCGCCACCGGCTTTTCGGCAGGGCCGGCCCGCCAGGAGGGGCGCCAGGCGGCGGTGCGACCGGCCCGGGCCCCCGGCGAGGCGGGGCGGGATCTGGAGGTCAAGCCCATCGTTCCCACCGACCTGGAGATCCCGGCCTTCCTGCGCCGCCGCTGACGGCCGGCGGCGGGCAGGCCCCGCCGGCCTGCCCCGGGCTCACCCGGTGGCCAGCTCGTGGAGCTCCCGGCGCAGCTTCTTCAGGATGCGCTTTTCCAGCCGGGAGATGTACGACTGGGAGATGCCCAGCAGTTCGGCCACCTCTTTTTGGGTGCGCTCCTCGCCGTCCACCAGGCCGAAGCGCAGCTCCATGATGCGCTTTTCCCGGCCGTTGAGCCGGCCCATGGCGTGGCGCAGCAGTTCCCGCTCCACCTGCTCTTCCATGCGCCGCAGCACGTCGCTTTCGCTGCCCAGCACGTCGGACAGCAGAAGCTCGTTGCCCTCCCAGTCGGTGTTGAGGGGCTCGTCGAAGGAGACCTCGGAGCGGGTCTTGGCGTTGCGGCGCAGGAACATGAGGATCTCGTTTTCGATGCAGCGGGAGGCGTAGGTGGCCAGCTTGATGCGGCGGGACGGGTCGAAGGTGTGGACGGCCTTGATGAGTCCGATGGTGCCGATGGAGACCAGATCTTCCACCGCGATCCCGGTGTTTTCGAACTTGCGGGCGATGTAGACCACCAGCCGCAAATTGTGCTCGATGAGGGGATTTCGGGCCGAGAGGTCGCCGGCGGCCAGCTGCTCGATGAGGCAGGCCTCCTGTTCCCGGGTCAGGGGCGGAGGCAGCACCTCGGCGGTGGGCGAACCCACGTACCCCACCACCTCGGCCAGCCACTGGCAGGCTCGTGCCAGCGGGGCCAGCGCCCTCACCGGCAGGGCCCGCAGCGCCCGCCACGCCCTCGTCACCACTCCCGGCACCCACCTTCGGGCTTTTCCCCCGTCATGAACCGGCTGCCGCACCGGCCGCTCCTCCCTTCCATCCTTTCCAGCCCTTCCACCCGGACCGCACCCGCAGGCGCAGCGGGGACGGGGAGGCCGGGGCCGAGGCCTGCGCGGCCTGCTGGCCTTGCGGGGCCTGCGGGGCCGGGGCGGGCCGGGCGCCTACCAGGCACTCGGCAGGCAGCAGGGCGTCGAACTCGCCGTCTTCGGCCAGCGGCGTGGGGCTGAGGGCCACCACGGCCGGGCCGTGCAGCAGCCGGGCCGCTCCGGGCAGCCGGACGGCCAGGCTGTCGGCACGCAGCCCCAGCAGCAGCCCCCGGTGGCTTCCCACGGTGCGGAAGGGAACCACCCGCACCCGGGCGCCCCAGCGGGCGTCCACCCGGGCCAGGCGGGTCACCGCGGAAAGCTCCCCGCCGGCCAGGCCGGCCAAAAGGGCCCGCAGCGGTTCCGGAAGCCCTGCCAGGAAGGGCCGCTGCCAGACCAGAACCACCGGCAGCTGGCCGAAGGGTTCCCGCAAGCGATTTCCGGTGTCCACCAGCGCCCGCACGGTCACCGTGTGCGGGCCGAAGCGCAGTTCCAGCTGGGCTTTCCAGGCGGCCAGCACCGCCATGCGCCGCACGGCGTGTAGTCCGGCCGCAGCGATGGCCACGGCGCTGGCCAGGGCTGCCGCCCATCCCCCGGCACCGGAGGCGGAGGCAGAAGGCCCCAGCAGGCCGGCGGCCAGCGCGCCGGCCCCGGCGGCCGCAGAGGCCACGCCGTAAAAGACCAGCACTTCCCGGCCCAGCGCCCGCCACGAGCGGGAGCCGAAGGCCAGGTACAGCATGGCCACCGACGTGAGGGCCAGCCCGGCCGCGCTGGCAGGCGGGCCGGCTACCCCGGGAAAGAGCACGAAGAACCCCGTCCCACACCCGGCCGCCGCCGCCAGGCGCCGCCAGGAGCTGCCCCGCCCCAGAAGCCGCCCGGTGGCCCACAGGAGCGTGAAATCCAGCAGGAAGCTGGCCGCCGCCCAGCTGCCCACGCCGTCCAGCAGCACCTCTGCCCTCCCCGCCGCGACAGGTATGCGCACCGGAGGCCGCGCATGCCGCCCGAACGGGGGCCGTGGGCGGCGCTGAATAGCGGCGCGGGCCGCCGGTCATACTTGCCCATGCCAGCGGACAACGAGGTGGGGCGTACGTGCACACGGCCAAGGTGGAGATCAGCGGCGTCAACACGTCCAAGCTCCCGGTGCTCACCAACGCCCGGATGCGGGAGCTTCTGCAGCGGATGCGGGAAGGCGACCCGTCGGCCCGGGAGGAGCTCATCCGGGGCAATTTGCGGCTGGTGCTCAGCGTGATTCAGCGCTTCAACAGCCGGGGCGAGTACGTGGACGACCTGTTCCAGGTGGGCTGCATCGGGCTCATGAAGGCCATCGACAACTTCGACCTGAGCCAGAACGTGAAGTTTTCCACCTACGCGGTGCCCATGATCGTGGGGGAGATCCGGCGCTACCTGCGCGACAACAACCCCGTCCGGGTCAGCCGCTCCCTGCGGGACATTGCCTGCAAGGCCCTTCAGGTGCGCGACGCCCTCACCAGCAAGTATTGCCGGGAACCCTCCGTGGCGCAAATCGCCCAGGAGCTCAACGTGCCCGACGAGGAGGTGGTGGCGGCCCTGGATGCCATCCAGGAGCCCGTCTCCCTCTTCGAACCCATCTACCACGACGGCGGAGACCCCATCTACGTCATGGACCAGGTGACCGACGACCCCGCCCCCGACGGCGTGTGGCTGGAGAGCATCTCCATCCGCCAGGCCATCCGGCACCTGGGCCCCCGGGAGCAGAAGATCGTGCAGATGCGCTTCTTCGAGGGCCGCACCCAGATGGAGGTGGCCCAGGCCATCGGCATCTCCCAGGCTCAGGTCTCCCGCCTGGAGAAGGCGGCGCTCAAGCAGCTGCGCCGCTACGTGGGCGGGTGAGCGCCGTGGCGGCACGGGGGCTGCGTCCGGGGCAGGCGGCCGCAGGGCGGGCCATGCGCCGGGCAGGCCTGGCAGCGGCGGCGGCCTTCCTGGTGCTGGCGGCAGCCCTGGGCGCCTCCGCGCTGGACAGCCGGCGCCGCCCCGGGGCGGTGGCGGCCTTTCCGGGCCGGTGGGGCGAGTCCGGGGCCGCCCAGGCGGGGCGGCAGGGCCCGGGTGGCGGGCTGGCCGTGCAGGTCGTCGCCCACAGCGACCACCCCCTGGACCAGGCGGCCAAGCTGGCGGTAAGGGATGCGGTAGTGCAGGTGCTGCAGCGCTGGCAGCAGGAGCTGGGGCCGTGGCAGCCGTCGACCCGGGCGGCCTGGCAGAGGAGGCTTGTCCGGGGT
>DATCLL010000254.1:0-6269 GCA_036563935.1 Limnochordales bacterium
AGGTGGAGGTGGGCAGCGCGGCCGAGTGCATCTGCCAGGAGGCGGTTCGGGGCGGTTACCAGCTGGTGGTGCTGGGCCGGCGCCGGTTGAGCCGCTGGCAGGAGCTGTTCGCCGACCGGGTGACGTACTACGTCCAGAAGCACTGCCCGGTGCCGGTGCTGGTGATAGCTTGACTCTGCTGGTCCTGATGGAGCAGGGCTTTGGCTGGGGGACCAGGATTCGAACCTGGATCAAGTGGTCCAGAGCCACCCGTGTTGCCGTTACACCATCCCCCAGCGCTGCCCGAGCGGATTGTAGCACCCCTGCGCCCGCAGCGTCAACGCCGTTCCCCATCCCGAAATAGCGCCCTACTCGCAGAACACCCCGTTCCCGGATGGCATCCAATGGCCTGTCAATCGGTAGGCCGCCACCGGGCGGCGAGCCGGGAGGAACAGGATGCCACGCCCCGGGCAGCCGGCTCCGTCGTGGGTGGGTACGGGCGAGCTGCAGGAGTGCTGCGAGCGGGCGGTGCGGTGGAGCCAGCTGCACTACCAGCCGCTTCTGGCCCGGGCCCTTGACCAGGTCCTGCACCATCCCCAGCCTCTCCCCGTCCCCTCCGGGCGGCCGGACCCGTCCGCCGCTGCCCGGCACGGCGGGCCGGCTCCGCAGGCGGCATGCTCGGAGGCGGCCCGCAGCTTCGTGGGGGCTCTGGCCTGCCTTCCCCAGCCTCGGGCCGCCGAGCTGGCAGCCATGCTGGAGGTGTGGACCTTCGCCCGGGTGGCCCTTGCCCTGCTGACCCCCAGGGCCGGCCCGCAACCCAGGCTGCACTCCCTGGAGCTGGCCCAGCAGGCCCGGGCCCGCGAGCTGGCTGCCGAGGACCCGGTGGCCCTGCGCGCCCGGCTGGCTTCCCTGCTGCACCAGCGTCTTACCGCCGGGGGGCTTGCCACACTGCGCCGGCGGGGCACCGAGGGGCTGGTTCAGGGGCTGCTGGCGGCGCTGGCCAGGGGGCACGGCATGCGCGCGGCGCCCGTGGACAAGGGGATGCTCCCCCGGGTTCTGGAGGCGTGCCTTCGGGCCATGCCCCAGCGCGCAGACGGCTGGGCAGTTCCCGGGGTGGGACGGCTTCTGGGAACGGCCGCGCTGCACGGTGCCGTGGCGGGCGCCGGCCTGGCGGTGGCCTACGCCCACCGGGACAGGGTGAGCCTTACGGCTACCGCCGTGCTGTACGTGCTTTTGAGCGGCTTGTTCGGGCTGAACCTGCCCTTCGGCGCGTACGAGTGGGTGGCCAGGTCCCTGGCGGCCCTGCTGGAACTTCCGGTGCTGGCCGCGTCGGCGGTGGCGTGGACCGCCCGGGTCATGCTGCGCCAGCAGCGCCGGTTCGACCTGGCCCTGCTGGGGTACGTCACCTGCGCCGTGTACCGGCTCTGCTGAGACGGGGTTTCGCCTGCGGGGCCCCCGCCGGGCAGGGTGGAGGTCACATTCCGTGCCACGTCCGCCATAGGCCGGTCCTCCCGGCCATAGGCATGGAGCGAGGGACTCCATGGCACGTGCGGGCGGGCAGCGGTGAGCGCAGGGGCGAAGGCGGCTGGGCTCGGTTTGGCGCTGGTGGCCCTGAACCTGGCGGTCCGCAGCGGGCCGCCCGGTTTGCCCCAGCCTGCCGCCGCCGGCCTTGTGCCCGTGGTGGTGGTGGATCCGGGCCACGGCTGGAGCCCTGCCGAGCGAAGCTACACGGGCGCCTACAACGCCCACGCGCGCCTGTACGAGGACACCTTCAACCTGGACATCGCGCTGCGCCTGTCGTACGCCCTGCAGGGCGCCGGCGCCGAGGTCTACCTCACCCGGTCCGGGGACGAGGAACCCCCGGACTTCAACGGGGACGGCGAGCAGAACAACACGGACCGGGCCTTCTTTGCCCTGCAGCTGCGCCGCTTCCACCCCCAGGCTTCCCGGCCCCGGGCCGACGCCTACGTCAGCATCCATCTCAACGCCTCCAGGGATCCCCTGAAGCGGGGCGCCACCGTGGTCTTCTCCGAAAGCCAGGAGGCGGCTGCCTTCGCCCATGCCAGCCGGGCCCTGGCCGAGGCCATTCATGCCCGCATGGTGACCGTGCTGCCCGAGTCGGCCCCGCCCTTTGCCGTCAACGGCCTGTACATGGACCGGCTGGCGCTGCCCCACGCCGTGGTGGAGGTGGTCTTCATCACCAACCGGGCCGACCTGGCCTGGGTGCAGCAGCCGTTCAACCGCCAGCGGGCCGCCGAACTCATCGCCGAGGGAGTCCTTCAGTGGTGGTGGTCCTGGGGTCGCTGGCAGACCCCTGCGCGGGCCCGTTGAGACCCGCCGGCAGGGTCGGCACAGGCCCCTAGCCCCTACAGGTCCCCCTCCACGTAGCGCATGTTCCACCGGCCGCCTTCCCACCAGAACAGGAACCGCTCCTGAACGTACAGCCCCTCGATGGCGCCGGCCACTTCGGCCACCACGGGGAAGCGCCCGTCCGGGCGCACCGAGATGCGCCGGATGTCCACGCGCACGCCCCGGGGCCGGTACTTGTCCTGCACGTAGGCGAAGACCAGCGGCTCGAAAGCCGGCTGCAGGGCCACCCGCAGGCTGTCCTGGAACGTGCGGGCCTGCTCCAGCAGGGCACGGAGCTCCTCGGGCGGGTACTGCTGCAGCCAACCGTCGTTGCGGCTGCGCACGTAAAGCAGGCTCACCGCCGCCGCCACGGCCAGCATCCAGACCACCCACCACCACCAGCTCCGCCTCATGCCCGTTGCCTCCCCTGGATGGCTATGAGTCCGGCCGCCTACCCTGCCGTCGTGCGCGTCTTTCCAATCCAGGTTTTCTGCTGGCATGCGTGCCACAAATTGCTTGAAGGTTGCCCCAGAAACGGGAGCGAATGCCGGTTCTTGCAAAATCCTTCAAAAGGGGGAGGAACATGCAGGGTTACCGGAAGGCCGCAGCAGTGGCAGCAGTTGTCGCCGGGCTTCTGGGGCTTTTGCCGGGTGCGGCAGGCCGGGCGCAGACGCTGAAGCCCCGGGTGGTCTTCGGGTACTATCCCGTGGACTATCCCGGGGACACTACGGCCTACGACAGCCTGGTGCGGGCCACGGCGGTCAATCCCGTGGGGGCCTTTCTATTCCAGTTCGACGAACTGGGGCGGGTACAGGGGGCGTCCGATGCCCGGCTGATGGAGCTGGCCCGTTCCCGGGGAATCAAGGTAGAGGCGGTGATCCACAACTACCGGGGCGGCTTCGACCGCAACATCGCCAGCCGGCTGTTGACGGACCCCGTTGTGCAAGAGCGGGCCATTCAGGAAATCGAGGCGCTGCTGAAACGGGATGGATACAGCGGTGTCCATGTGGACCTGGAAAACGTGGACCCCGCCCACCGGTTGCAGCTGACGCTGTTCATGCAGAAGCTGGCCACCCGGCTGAAGCCGCAGGGCTTCACCGTGGGCATGGCGGTACCGGCCAAAACCTGGGACGATCCGGCCAACGGGTGGAGCGGGGCCTTTGACTACCGGGCGCTGGGATCCATCGTGGACTCCCTCACCCTGATGACCTACGACGAGCACTGGATCACCTCGGCGCCCGGGCCCATCGCCTCGCTGCCCTGGGTGCAGAGCGTGCTGCAGTACGCGGTGCAGTCCATCCCGAAGGAGAAGATCCTGTTGGGGGTGGCCGGCTACGGGTACGACTGGCCGGCCGCGGGCGGCATGGCCCGCATGCTGAAGGCCTCGGAGGCCCTCCAGCTGGCCGCCAGCAAGGGCGCCACCATACGCTGGGACGACGTGGCCAAGGCCCCGTACTTCGAGTACGTGGAAGGCGGCCAGCGCAGGATCGTCTACTTCGAGGACGCACAGGCAGCCCGTTACAAGCTGGACCTGGTGCGGAGCCTGGATGTGGGCGGCATGGCCCTGTGGCGACTGGGCTTTGAGGATCCGCAGCTGTGGCCGCTGGTGGCCCAGCTGCTGGGCGGAACGCCGGGAGGCCAACCGCCGTCCGGAGGGCCGCCCCCGTCGCAGCCGCCGGGAACCCCGCCTCCCCCGCCGCCTGGTCCGCCGTCGCCCGGGCAGGGGCTGGTGTACCGGGTGCAGCCGGGCGACACCCTGTACCTCATCGGGCAGCGCTTCGGGGTGAGCTGGCAGGCCATTGCCCAGGCCAACCCGGGCATCGACCCCTGGTGGCTGGCGGTGGGGCAGACCCTGGTCATTCCGGCGCCGTCGGGCGGCACCCCGGGCACCCCGGGCGGCTCGCCACCGCCTTCCCCCAGGAGCTACGTGGTGCAGCCGGGCGACACCCTGTACCTCATCGGGCAGCGCTTCGGGGTGAGCTGGCAGGCCATTGCCCAGGCCAACCCGGGCATCGACCCCTGGTGGCTGACGGTGGGGCAGACCCTGGTCATTCCGGCACCGTCGGGCGGCTCCGGCACCCCGGGCGCCCCGGGCACCCCGGGCGGCTCGCCGCCGCCTTCCCCCAGGAGCTACGTGGTGCAGCCGGGCGACACGCTGTACCTCATCGGCCAGCGCTTCGGGGTGAGCTGGCAGGCCATTGCGCAGGCCAACCCGGGCATCGACCCCTGGTGGATCCAGGCCGGGCAAGTGCTGGTGGTTCCTTCCAGCTGAAGGCAGCGCCGGCAAGCCCGGCGCCGAGGGTTCCTGCCCTCGAGGAGACGGCAGGCCGCAGGTCCACCCTGCGGCCTGTTCGCGTGTCCTCCGGATCTTCCTCCCGGCCGCCGGCCTGGCAGGCGTCGGAGCCGTGCCCTGGCCGGTGGCGGCGTCGCCTTAGTATGACCGGCGCCCCTGGCTTCTACCCGCGGCCGCCCCGCCCGCCCGGGCAGATTAGGACCGGCCGACGAGAGGGGGTGAACGGGTGGCAGGCCTGCTCCAGTCCCTTCGGCGTGCCTTCACCGGCGCGGCCGAGCCGCAGCGCACGCCCGCAGCGCGGGCGACGGAGGAGTACGGGGAGCTCGACGCGCCCCGCCCGGAGGCAGCCACCACCCTGGTGGAGCGCCGCAACCACCAGGAGCGGCGGGAGGTGCCCGACGACGGGGTGTACGTGAAGCCGACCCCCGTCACCTCCGGCCAGACGGTCACCATCTGGTACTCGGGCCTGCTGGCCAGGCACGGGGCCGACCAGGTGTACCTGCACTACGGCTTCGGGCCCGGGCGCTGGCAGGACGTCCAGGACGTCCCGATGAAACGTGTCGGGTGGATAGGGGATACGCCTCTGTGGGAGGCCCGGGTGCAGGTGCGCAGCTTCGGCACCCTGGAGTTCTGCTTCCACGACTCGGCCGACCACTGGGACAACAACAACGGGCACAACTGGGTATACCAGATCCACTGGGGAGCCTTCGCCTGAGAGCACCCGCCCGGCGGGGTGCCGGACCGGCAGGGGCAGGCCCGCGCCTGCCCCTGCTGCGGTTTGCCTGTCCGATCCGGCTTTGCCCGCGGGCGGGTTCGGCGCGGCTTTTGAGGGGTGCGTCGCGGTGGTGAGCTTGCGGGTCCAGGGGGGCGCCCGCCTGTCGGGCGAACTTTGGGTGAGCGGCGCCAAAAACAGCGCCCTGGCCGCGCTGGTGGCGGCCGCCCTGGGCCAGGAGCCGGTGGTGCTGGAAGGAGTTCCCATAGTCGCCGACGTAGCGGTGATGGTGGAGCTGCTGCGGGCCCTGGGGGTTCGGGTGCGGGTGCTGGCCCGGGGCGAGGTGGAGGTGGACGGGCGGGGGCTTTGTTCCCATGAAGCGCCGTATGAGCTGGTGCGGCGCATGCGGGCCTCCTTTTACGTGTCCGGGCTTCTTCTGGGGGCCCTGGGGCGGGCAGTGGTGCCCCTGCCCGGCGGGTGCGCGCTGGGTTCCCGCCCGGTGGACTTCCACCTGAAGGGGTTCGAGCAGCTGGGCGCGCAGATCGAGATCCAGCACGGCTCCATGTTCGCCCAGGCTCCGCCCGAGGGGCTGCGGGGGGCGGTGGTTCACCTGAGCCGTCCCAGCGTGGGGGCCACCATCCAGCTGATGATGGCCAGCTGCCGGGCCCGGGGTGCCACGGTCATCGAGAACGCCGCCCTGGAGCCCGAGGTGGTGGACGTGGCCAACCTCCTCAACACCATGGGGGCCCGCATCCGGGGAGCCGGCACTCCCGTGGTGCATGTGCAGGGGGTGGACGAGCTGCGGGGCACCCGGTACCGCATCATCCCGGATCGCATCGAGGCGGGCACGTGGCTGGTAGCGGCCGCCGCCACAGGCGGAGAGGTGAGCGTCAAGGGAGCCCTGGCGGAGCACCTGCAGCTGCCCCTCATGAAGCT
>DATCLL010000255.1:0-5094 GCA_036563935.1 Limnochordales bacterium
GCGGTGTCCTGCTCTACCAGGAGCACCGAGATACCCCACTGCCGCTGCACCTCAACTACGGCCTCGGCGATGCGCTGGCGCATGACGGGCGCAAGCCCGTGGGACGGCTCATCCAGCATCAACAGCTTCGGCTCCGCCATCAACGCGCGGCCGATGGCCAGCATCTGGCGCTCCCCACCCGACAGGGTGGAGGCCAGCTGCCGCCGGCGTTCCTGCAGGCGGGGAAAGAGGCGGAAGACCCCCTCCAGGGCCCGGCGTCGCCGCTCGGGGTCGGCCACCGTGTAAGCCCCCAGCTCCAGGTTCTCCTCCACGGTCATCTCCCGGAACAGCTCCCCGCCCTCCGGGCAGTGCACCAGGCCCCGCCGCACGATGCTGTCCGGGCTTGATCCCCGCAGCTCAGCCCCCCGAAACCGGATGGAGCCCGTCCAGGGCACCAGGCCCGAGACGGCCCGCAGCAGGGTGCTCTTGCCGGCGCCGTTGGGCCCGATCACCGCCACGATCTCGCCTTCCGCCACCTGCAGGTTTACCCCATCCAGGGCCAGGGCGCCCCCGTAGCGGACCGTCAGGTCCCGCACCTCAAGCACTCTGCCCCACTCCCCCGACCCCCAGGTAGGCCTCCTGAACCCCGGGGTCGGCGGCCACCTCCTGGGGCGTGCCGTCGGCGATGATCTGACCGAAATGCAGGACGATGACCCGGCGGGTCAGCTGCATGATGGCCCGCAGCTTGTGCTCGATGATGACCACGGTGCGCCCGCCGGCCGCGATGGCGGAAAGCGCCGCCAGCAGCTCCTCGAACTCCTGCCCGCCGATGCCGGCAAAGGGCTCATCCAGAAGCAGAACCCGGGGATCGGCCATCAAGGCCCGGCCCACCTCCAGGCGCTTGAGCACCCCGTAGGGCAGAACCTCCGCCGGCTGCTCCAGCCAGCGCTCCAGGCCCAGAAAGCGGGCCACCTCCCGGGCCCGCTCCCGGGCCCCCGCCAGCTCCCGGTTCCCCAGGTCCAGCACCGCCGGGCCAAGGCCGCCCACCACCAGGTTCTCCAGCACCGAAAGGCCGGGGAAGGGGTGCGCCAGCTGAAAGGTGCGCACCAGGCCCATGCGGGCGATCTCGTGGGGGCGGGCGTGGGTGATGTCGGTTCCTCGCAGGAGCACCCGCCCCTCCGTCGGCCGGATGAAGCCCGTCAGCATGTTGAAGAGCGTGGTCTTGCCGGCGCCGTTGGGCCCCACCAGGCCCACCACCTCGCCCTCCCGCACGGAGAAGCTCACCTGCTGGACCGCCACCAGCCCCCCGAACCGCTTGGTAAGGCGGTCTGCCTGCAGGATCACGCTCCGCCCGCCTGCCCCGTCCGCGGCTGCACCGGCCGGCGGGTGGGGTGGGCGCGGCCGCACGGCCACCACAGGGGCCCTGTCGCTGCGGCCGGCCGCCGGAACAGCCGGCGTGCGCCGACCTGCCACGGCCCGGACGAGGGCCTGCGCCGCCGGGGCCAGCACGCCCCGGGGCGCAAAGCGCAGAAGGAGCACCAGGGCCAGGAAGTAGGCGAACAGGCGCACCTCCACGAACTCCCGCAGGTACTCGTTGAGCAACACCAGCCCGAAGGCGCCCACCGCCGGGCCCACCAGCGTCCCGGGGCCGCCCACCTGGGTGAAGGTGATCACCTGCAGCGTCGCCCCGATGTCCAGCACCTCCGGGCTGATGGTCATCTGGAAGTGGGGGATGTACGCTCCGGCGCCGGCCCCCATGACGGCCGAGATGAGAAAGCTCACCAGGAGGACCCGGTGGGTGTTCTGGCCTACAGCCTGGGCGGCGTCCTCCCGGCCCTGAATGGCCCGCAGCACCAGGCCGGCCTTGGAGGAGGTGTACCAGGCGGCAAACAGGTAGGCGGCTGCCAGGAGCGCCAGGGCGGTCCACAGGTCGTAGCGGGAGTCCGACCACAGGGGCGTGATGCCCCAGATCCCCTCCTCGCCGCCGATGGAGCGGGCGAAGATGCGGGTCAGCTGGCCCAGGGCCAGCGGCACGATAGAGGTGGCCAGGGCAAAGTAGATGCCCCGGATGCGCAAGGTGAGAGCCCCCACCAAAAGCGCCAGCAGGCCGCTTGCCACCACCCCGCCCAGCATGGCCGCCACGGGCGTCCACCCAAGCCGCGCGTTGAGGATGGCGGCCACATAGGCCGCCAGGCCCGGAAACATCGCGTAGCCCAGGTTCACCCTGCCCGAATAGCCCGAGAACATGTCGTAGCCCACCCCGTACACCGCCCACACCGAGGCGTAGGTGAGGGTGGTGAGCAGGTGGGGATCTCCGCCGGCTCCGGCCAGGGCGGGGATCAACACCAGAAGGGCCGCCAGGTAGCGCAGCCTGGAACTGGCGGGGCGGGAGGGCGGCGCGGCAGCCTCAGTGGCCCGGTTCCGCCCCTCGACGGGGTCCATGGTCGTCCCTACGCTCCTTCCACGGCGGCGCCGAACAGCCCGGTAGGCCGCACCAGAAGCACCAGGAAGACGGTGGCCAGGGCGCTGAACGTCACGTACTGGGGACTCACCAGAAAGCTCACCAGCGTGCTGATGTACCCCATGAGCAAGGCGGCCACCAGGCTTCCCCGCAGGCTCCCGATGCCGCCGAAGATGACCACGGTGAAGGAGAGCAGCAGCGGTTCAAACCCCATGTCGGGGGTCACCACGGCGATGGGGGAAATGAGCACCCCCGCCAGTGCGGCCAGGCCTGCCGAGATGCCCATGACCGCGGCGTGGGCCCGCTCCACGGGAATGCCCACCAGGTGTGCGCCGTAGCGGGTCTGGGCTACGGCCCGAAGGGCCTTGCCCGTCCGGGTCCGGTACAGAAGCACCCACAGCAACCCCAGCGCCACCGCGGACGCCACCACGATGAGCAGGCGCTGGTTGGCGATGCTCTGTCCCAGAAGGCGGGTACTGCCCGGTACAAAGCTGGGAATGGAGTAGGGGCGGGCTCCCAACAGCAGCACCAGACCTTCCCGCACCAGAAAGGCGGTGGCGAAGGTCAGGATCCACACCGTGATCTCTTTCTCCCGGATGGGAGCCAGCACGTAGCGGTCGTACGCCGCCCCCAGAAGCCCCACCACCAGCACCGCTGCCGCGGCGGCCACCGGCCAGGGGAGGGCCAGGCGGGTGGCCATGAGGTAGGTGAGGTAGGCCCCCAGCGTGTAAAAGGCGCCGTGGGCAAAGTTGATGACCCGCCCCACCCCATAGATGAGCGCGACGCCCACGGCCATGAGGGCGTAAATCCCGCTGACGCCGAGCCCATAGACGATGACCGCTGCGGCCGTGCCCAGCGCCTGCACCTGGCCTCCCCCTCCGCCCGTCAGGTGGCCCAGGAGCACCTCACAGCCAGGGCGGAACCTGGTAGCGGCCCAGGGAGAAGCGCTCGGGCCAGACGGCCACCTTGTTGCCCTTGATCCACTGGCCGTAGGGCAGTGGGATGGTGGCCTCGTGGTCCTCGTCGAAGCGGATGCGGCCGATGACGCCCTCGTAGTCGGACTGCTCCAGCGCCTCCACCAGCTCGTCGGCCCCGAAGCTGCCCGCCCGCTCCGCCGCCAGCTTCAGCAAGTAGACCGCGTCGTAGGCGCCGGTGCCGGTGTAGAAGGGGCTCTCCTTGTGGCGCGCCTCGAAGCGGGCCCAGAAGTCCAGGGACTTGCTGGACAGGGGCGCCTTCACGTACGCGGACAGCTCGTACTCGCACGCTCCCTCCGTGTCCCGCCAGAAGGAGGAGACCAGGTAGGAGGGGTTGTTGTTGCCCGCCAGGGCAAAGCGGGGCCGCTGCGCCTTCCACTGCTTGACGATGGTGTAGCCGGCCTGGTTGGAGATGATCTCCAGCAGCACCTGGGCCCGAGCCCGGGAAGCAGCCTCGAAGATGGGCGAGAAGTCGGTAATGGCGGGATCGTGGAAGGTCTCGTACACCACGTCGAACCCCGACTGCAGCAAGAGCGGCTTCAGGATGTCCACGTAGTCCCGGGCCCACTTCAGGTTCTCCGCATCGATGGCGAAACGGGTGAACCCTGCCTGCCCGTTCAGGATCTCCTTGACCACCCCGGCCAGGTTTACCGCCTGCCGGTTGGAGTTCACCCAGGCGCGGAAGATGTACTTGAACGAGCGGTAGTTACGCCGCACGTCCTTGGTGATGTCCGGGCTGGCCGCCCCCGTGATGATGAAAGGGATGCGGGCGCGGGCCACGTGGGGCAGAACGGCCAGGATGACGCCGCTGCGGAACCCACCCACCACGGCATGCACCCGGTCCCGGGTCACCAGCTGCTGGAAGGCCCGAACCGTCTGCTCCGGGTCCCCCTCGTCGGCCGGCACGACCTCCACGGGCCGGCCCAGCACGCCGCCGGCCTGGTTGATCTCCTCGGCGGCCATCTGGGCCGCCCGCAGGATGTCACGCCCCGTGAAGTCCGTCAGGGGCCCCAGGGCCCCCACCCGGAACGCGGAGGCCTCCCCTGCCCGGGCAGTCCGGGAGCGGGTGATGACGTAGAAGGACCACCCGGCTCCCGCCGCTGCGCCCGCCGCCTGGCGCAGCAGATGCCGCCGGGACACGCCGTGATTGCGCTGCTCCATGGTAACGCCCCCTCCTCGCCGGCCCGGGGGATTGCCACACCCACGGCTTTGGGCCGCAGCCGGCCGGCAGAGGGGTTCCTTCTCGGACGGGTTGCATCTCCCTGCTTCCGCGCGCAGTTGCGCGCGGAGGGGAAGGCTGGCATGGGCCTAGCGCCGGCCAGCGGGCCGTTTGCGCTCCGCTGTCTCCTCTTGCCCCGCCCGGGGGAAGATGGTAACGTTAGGATGTGTCCGAAACATTGCACCAGCACGCCCTCGTGGGCGGCCCGGGGTCGGGAACGGACTTCCATGGCGTCACGAGCCGAGTGGGTGTATGCGTGGGTTCGCTCCGCCATCCAGCAGGGGCGGCTGCGCCCCGGCCAGCGCCTGCGGGAAGAGGCACTGGCCCAGGAGCTGGGGGTCAGCCGCACCCCGGTGCGGGAGGCGCTGCGCCGCCTGGAGGCGGAGGGTCTCATCGAGCCCCTGCCCCGCCAGGGGCTGGTGGTGCGCGATCCGCCGGAGGAGGACCTGGCCGACCTGTGC
>DATCLL010000256.1:0-7992 GCA_036563935.1 Limnochordales bacterium
TGCTCATCCCGCCCAGCACCCTGACGGTCATCTACGGGAGCCTGGCCAAGGTCTCGGTGGGGCAATTGCTCCTGGCGGGCGTGGGGCCGGGCCTGCTGCTGGTCGGGTTGTACGTCCTGTACGTGCTGGTGGTGTGCTGGCGCCGACCGTCCCTGGCACCTGCGTGGGGCGTCCACCTGCCCCCGCGCGGGCAGCGGGTGCGCCGGCTGCTGGGCGTGCTGGTTCCCGTCTGCCTTATCATCTTTCTCACGTTGGGCTCCATCTGGGTGGGATGGGCCACGCCCACGGAGGCGGCGGCCCTGGGCGCAGCAGGAGCCCTGGCGCTGGCCCTGGCCAGCGGCCGGCTCACGCTGCGGGTGCTGGGGGAGGCCCTCCTGGACGCAGCGCGGGTCACGGGGATGATCCTCATCATCGTGGCGGGTTCCATGGGGTTCAGCCAGGTGCTGGCCTTTTCCGGTGCCACCCGGGAACTGGTGCGGTGGGTGGTGGAGCTGCCCGTGCCGGGGTGGGTGGTCATGGCCGGGATGCTGGCCGTGGTGCTGTTCCTGGGGCTGTTCATGGAAGAGGTCGCCATCATGATGATCACCATCCCCATCTTCACGCCCATTGCCAACGCCCTGGGGTTCCAGCCCGTGTGGTTCGGGATCCTGATGCTCATCGCCCTGGAGATCTCGCTGCTCACGCCCCCGGTGGGGCTGGTGCTGTACGTGGTGAAAAGCGTGGTGCCTGAGGAGTTCACCATGCGGGACATCTGGGCCGGGGCGGTTCCCTACGTGGTTCTCGGCCTGGTGGGCATGGTGCTGGTGGCGCTGTTTCCCGGAATCGCGCTCTCCCTGGTGCCGCTTCCCGGGGCACGCTGAAGGCGGAAGGCGGGAATGGGAAGTCCTGTCATGTTCGACCTGCACGCGCACTTCATCCCACCGGACGTGATGGGGTGGCTGAGGCGGCACGCCGACGCGGTGGACGCCCGCTGGGAGCGCCGCCAGGAAGGCCGGGCGGACTTCCTGGTGGTGGGGGGGCGGTGGCCCTTCGAGCTGAAGCCCGCCTTCGTGGAACCGCAGCTGTTCTTGCAAGAGCAGGCTCGGGTCGGGGTGACGTGCACGCTGGTGTCGCCGGTGCCCCAGCTGTTCGTGTACGAGGCGCCAGCGGCCGCGGCCGCGGAGCTGGCCGCCTTGTACAACGACAGCCTCGCCCGTTGGGCTCGGGAGGCCGGCGGCGCGGTGCTGGCGTTGGCCACCGTGCCGCTGCAGGAGCCGGTTCGGGCCGCACAAGAGCTGGAGCGGGCCATGGGCATGGGGTTGCGGGGCGCTATTGTGGGCACCGACTGCGCGGGCCGGATGCTCTCCGACCCGTCCCTGCTGCCCTTCTGGGAGGCGGCCGACGGGCTGGGTGCGGTGGTGTTCCTGCACCCGCTGCTGAGCCAGGATCCGCGGCTTCGGCGGCCCATGATGCCCCACCTGGTGGGCGTGCCGTGGGAGACCACCGTGGCTGCCGCCGACCTGATCCTGAGCGGTCTTTTGGACCGCTTTGCGCGGGTGCGCCTGCTGTTGGCCCACGGCGGGGGATACCTGCCGTACCAGCTGGGGCGCATGGAGCGCGGCTACCAACAGTGGCCGGCGGTGCGTGCCGCGCTGGCGCGCCCGCCCAGCGAATACCTGCGGCGGTTCTGGTTCGATTCCCTGCTGTGGAGCCGCCACGCCCTGGACTGCCTGGTGGCGCTGGCGGGCCCCGACCGGGTGGTGCCCGGCTCCGACTACCCCTTCGACCTGTCCGCCAGGCCTCCGGCGCCGGTGGGCGAGGCCGGTGTGCGGGCCCTCCTGGACCTGCCCGGCGGCCCGCGCTAGCCCTGCGGCTAGCCCTGCTCCCTGCTGCGGCCCGGCTCCGATCCCTGGGCTGGGCGGGAAGCCCCGGCGGGCGGCGCCGGAGGGGCCCCGGCCGACGAATCGCCCGGCTCGCTCATGGGGACCCCGCCCACCGCCCAGTGGGTGCGGGGTACCTCGGATACCAGCACCCGCACCCGCTCGGGGCTTACCTGAAGGCTTTTGACCACCGCCCGGGTCACTTCTTCCACCAGGGCCCGGATACGCTCGGGGGGCCTTCCCTCCAGCAGGTACACGTGCACGATGGGCACAGGCTGCGTCTCCCTTCCCGGCCCGCCCCCCGGGTTGCGGCCGACCTCCCGGGCAAGGCAGCCGGCCGGCCCGGCGCCCGGCGGGAGGCCGGCCGGCTCAGCGGGCTGAGCGGGCTCAGCGGCTCACTCGAACCGGACCACCAGGGGCGGCTGCCCGTCCACCTCCAGCACCACCACGTCCCCCCGGGCCACGGACAGGGCCCGGCTGAGAGCGCCCGACAGCACCACGTCGCCGGGGCGAAGCCCCACCCCGAACTCCCCCAGCTTGTTGGCCAGCCAGGCCACGCAGCGGGCCGGGTGGCCCAGGGCGGCCGCCCCTATGCCCTGCACGCTTTCGTCGCCGTTGCGGGTCAAGACAGCGCCCACCAGCCGCAGGTCCCGCTGCAGCATGGCCCGGCTCCACGGGCCCACGGTGAACGCGCCGAAGGAGGCGTTGTCGGCCACGGTGTCCGCGAGGGTGATGCGCCAGTCCGCGATGCGGCTGTCCACCACCTCCACCGCCGCGGCCACCGCTTCGGTGGCTGCCAGCACCTCCTGCAGCGTCACCCCGGGCCCCTGCAGCGGGCGGCCGATGAGGAACGCGATTTCGCCCTCCACGCGGGGCTGCAGGAAGATCTCGGCGGGGATGGCCGAGCGCCCGCCCACGGCGGCAAAGAAGCGGGAGGCCCAAAGACCCCCGTAGTCGGGCTCGTTGACGCCCAGCTGCTGCTGGATGGCCCGGCTGGTGAGGCCGATCTTGCGGCCCACCACCCGCTCGCCCCGGGCCAGCTGCATTTCGGTCCACAGGGTCTGCACCCGGTAGGCGTCGTCGGCCGAGCGCAAGTTGTGGCTTTCGCTGAGCGGGGGGACGGGCCGGCGGGTTCTCCAGGCCTCGTCCAGCCGCTCGGCCAGCGCCTGCGCTACTGATTGCTCAAGCATACGTTCTTGGCCTCCGTGAAGAACTCCAGGCTGTAGTGGCCGCCCTCACGCCCGATGCCGCTGGCCTTCATGCCTCCGAAGGGCACCCGCAGGTCCCGCACGAAGAAGTCGTTCACCCACACCGTGCCGGCCTCCAGGCGGTCGGCCACCCGCACCGCCCTGCCCACGTCCCGGGTCAGCACCACCGCGGAAAGCCCGTAGATGACCCCGTTGGCGGCGGCGATGGCCTCCTCCTCCTCGTCGAAGGGCGAGACCGTCACCACCGGACCGAAGATCTCCTCCTGGCACACCCGGTCCTCCGGCTTGACGTCCACGATGACCGTGGGTTCCAGGAAGTTGCCCCGGTCGAAGGGGCTGGGAAGCCCGGGGCGCCCGCCGCCTTGCGCGATGCGCCCCATCCCCGCCCGCACCAGTTGCAGGTATCCCTCCACCCGCTGCAGGTGTTCGGGGTGGATGAGGGCCCCCAGGGTGGTCTCGGGGTCCATGGGATCCCCCGGCCGCAGCCGGGCGGCCGCCGCCACGAAGCGTTCCAGGAACGCCTCGTACACCGGCCGCTGCACCAGAATGCGGGATCCCGCCAGGCAGAACTCCCCCTGGTTGAAAAAGGCGGCCCGCACGCTCACCTCCACCGCCCGCTCCAGGTCGGCGTCGGCGAAGACCAGAGTGGGCCCCTTGCCGCCCAGCTCGAAGGAGACCCGCTTGAGGGTGGGCGCGGCTGCGGCCATGATGGCCTTGCCGGTGGTGGTCTCCCCCGTGAAGGAGATGAGGCGCACCAGGGGATGGCGGGTGAGGAACTCGCCCGCGGAGTTGGGCCCGAACCCGTGCACCACGTTGAAGACGCCCGGCGGAAGGCCCGCCTCGTGGGCCAGCTGGGCCAGCCGCCAGGCCCCGATGGGCGTCCACTCCGCAGGCTTCAGCACCACCGTGTTGCCGAAGGCCAGCGCCGGACCCAGCTTCCAGGTCTCCAGCAGCATGGGCACGTTCCACGGGGTGATGAGGGCCGCCACCCCCACCGGCTGGCGCAGCACGTAGTTGATGTAGCCGTTTTCCATGGGGTAGGCCTCGCTGGCGTGCACCGCGGCGAAGTCCGCGAAGAACTCCAGGTTGCTGGCCACCCGGTCCACGTACCCCCGCAGGTTGTCCCGCAGCGGCCGGCCCACGTCCCAGGTCTCGATGCGGGCCAGCTCCTCCCGGTGGGCCCGCACCAGCTCCGCAAAGCGCCGCAGGATGGCCCGCCGCTGGGAGACCGGCGTGCGGCTCCACTCCCGGAAGGCCCGGGCGGCCGCCTGCACCGCCATGTCCACCGTGTCGGCGTCGGCCTCCGGCGCGGTGCCGATGACCTCGTTGGTGGCCGGGTAGAGCACCTCAAAGGTGTTGCGGCCGTCCACGAATTCGCCGTGGATGTAGTGTTGAACCCGGAAGAAGGGAGTCCCCATGGCTCTCCTGCCCTCTTTTCCTTCGTCTGCGGGCGCGATGCGCCGTGCGCAACCCGGGATCCGTCACGCCTGCACCTGGCGGACCAGGCACGTGTCGCCCAGGGCCACCTCCACCAGCCCCGGCTCCAGGGGCACCGCCGAGGCGGGCGAACCCAACGGCACCACCTGGCCGGCGCCCAGGCCGCCCGTCTGCCGGGCCAGCCAGCACAGCTGCACGGCCGGATCCCCCAGGCTGGCCACGGGGCCTTCCGCCGCCAGCCGCCCGTTCAGGTACAGCCGCAGGCTTCCCTGCAGCTGGTCCGGGGCCAGCAGCCGCTCGCCCAGCAGGCAGGCGCCCCCCGAGGCGTTGTCGGCCACCACTTCGGCGGCGGTGAACCGGTACCCCTCCCAGACGCTGTCCAGCACGTCGGCGCACAGCACAAAGCCGGCCACCGCCGACCAGGCGGCCCCCGGCGTGGCGTCGGGCCCCACCGGATCCCGCAGCACCACCGCCACCTCCGGCTCCACCCGGGGCTGAAGGAAGGTTTGCAGCGAGATGGCGCCGTCGGGCAGCATGCGCGCCGGCAGCCGTCCCCAGATGGGGCTGGCAATGCCCATCTGGGCCTGCTTGGCCGGGCTGATGAGGCCCAGCTTGTACCCCTTCACGGGGCCCGCCTGCAGCGCGGCCTGCACCCGGTAGGCGCCGGCCAGGTCCACGTTCCACGCCTCCCCGCGGCTTTTCAGGGTGTAGCGGCGGGTGCGGGCGTCCCGGATGGCTTCCATCAGTTCCTGCTCGGCCGAAGACAGCTGCACTACGCCTTCACTCCCTGGGCCTGCGCCTGCTGCCGCTGGCGGACCAGGTCTACGGCCACGTCGATGATCCAGTCCTCCTGCCCCGCCACCACCTGGCGGCGCCCCAGCTCCACCAGGATGTCCCGGGGGTCCAGCTGGAAGCGCTGCGCGGCCCGCTTGGCATGGAGCAGGAAGGTGGAGTAGGCCCCCGCGTAGCCGATGGCCGCGGCGTCCCGGTCCGGGATGGGCTGGTAGGGCATCATGGGCGCCACCACGAACTCCGCCGCGTCCATGAGCTTGAAGACGTCCACCCCGGGGTTCAGCCCCATCTTGTCCAGGGCCGCCGCCAGAAGCTCCGTGGGGCAGTTGCCGGCTCCCGCTCCCAGGCCCCGGAGGGTTCCGTCGAGCTGGTCCGCCCCTGCCTCCAGCGCGGCCAGGGAGTTGGCCATGGCCAGCCCCAGGTTGTTATGGGCGTGGAAGCCCACCTCCACCTTCAGGTTCTCCTTGAGGGCCTTGACCCGCTCGTAGGCGTCCCGGGGGAGCATGGCTCCGGCGGAGTCCACCACGTAGACGCAGTCGGCCCCGTAGGACTCCATGAGCCGGCCCTGCTCCACCAGCACCTCGGGCGGGCGCATGTGGGCCATCATGAGAAGGCCGATGGCCTCCAGACCCATCTCCTTGGCCATGCCGAAGTGCTGCTCGGAGATGTCCGCCTCGGTGCACTGGGTGGCGATGCGCACCACCTGCAGGCCCCGCTCCACCGCCTCCTTGAGCTCCTTGCGGGTGCCGATGCCCGGGATGAGCAGGGCGGCGATCTTGGCCCGCTTCACGCTGCGGCGGGCCTCCTCGATGAGCTCCATGTCCGAGGTGCGGGAAAAGCCGTACTGGATGGACGAGCCCGCCAGCCCGTCCCCGTGGGTCACCTCGATGACGGGGATGCCGGCCTCGTCCAGGGCCTGGGCCACGGCCCGCACCTGCTCCCGGGTGAACTGGTGGCGCATGGCATGGGAGCCATCCCGCAGGGTCGTGTCCGTGATGCGCGGCGGCTTCATGCTCGTACCCCCGCTACGCCCAGCATCTGCTGCGCGAAGAGCTCGCCCACCCGCAGCGCCGCGGCCGTCATGATGTCCAGGTTGCCGGAGTACTTGGGCAGGTAATCCCCGGCGCCTTCCACCAGAAGCAACAGCACGATGACGGGCCGCTCACCCCAGGGCGTGGGCCGCCGGTCGAAGACCGGCTCCTTGAGCTGGTAGCCCGGCACGTACTGCTTCACCTCCGCCACCATGGCCTCCAGGGAGCGGAGGATGGCCTCCTCGTCCACCTCGTCGGCCTCGGGCACCAGGTAGATGGTGTTGCGCATGAGGATGGGGGGTTCGGCCGGGTTGAGGATGATGATGGCCTTGCCCTGCTGCGCGCCGCCGATGACCTCCAGGCCCCGCGCGGTGGTGAAGGTGAACTCGTCGATGTTCTGCCGGGTGCCGGGCCCGGCCGAGCGGCTGGCCACCGTGGAGACGATCTCCGCGTAGCGCACCGGCGTCACCCGGGCCACCGCGTGGATGAGGGGGATGGTGGCCTGGCCCCCGCAGGTGATGAGGTTCACGTTGGGCTGGTCCAGGTGCTGCCCGAAGTTGACGGGCGGCACCACGTACGGGCCCACCGCCGCCGGCGTGAGGTCGATGGCCACCTTGCCCGCCTCCCGCAGCGCCCGGGCGTGGCGCAGATGCGCCTTGGCGCTGGTGGCGTCGAACACGATCCGCACCTCCGGGTGTTCCAGCACCGCCTGGATGCCCCGGATGCTGGTCTCGATGCCCAACGCCCGGGCCCGGGCCAGCCCGTCGGACTGGGGGTCGATGCCGGCCACCAGGACCAGCTCCATGTGGCCGGGGTTCTTGAGGAGCTTGTACATGAGGTCTGTGCCGATGTTGCCCGACCCCAGGATGGCCACCTTTACCTTGCTATCCCTGCCAGCTTCCACCTGGCCATTCCCAATCCGTCCCATCGCAGGCCTCCCGTCGGGAAGAAACCCAGGTTCTCGGACACCTGGCGGGCCGCGTCCAGAATGGCCCGCCGGTACTCATCCCGGTGCTGCCGGAACCGGTATGCCGGAACCGACAGGCTCATGGCCGCCACCACGGCACCGCTGTGATCCCGGATGGGCGCCGCCACGCAGCACAGGTCCGGCATCACCTCCTCGTGGTCGTAGGCGAACCCCTGCTCCCGCACCCGCTGCAGCTCCGCCCGCAGCCGTTCCAGGGAGGTGATGGTGTTGGGCGTCAGCGCCGGCAACCCGTGGAGCGCCGCCACCGCCTCCACCTTTTCCCAGGGCTGGTGGGCCAGCAGCACCTTGCCCACCGCGCTGCAGTGGGCCGGAAGGCGGGCTCCCACCCGGGAGACGGCCACCCGCACGGCCCGGGTGCCTTCCAGCTTCTCCACGTAGACCACCTGGCCGTCCTCCAGCACCGCCAGGTGCACCGTCTCGCCGAACCGGGCCACCAGCCGCTGCATGGCGGGCAGGGCTTCGGCCCGAAACTCCGTGGAGTCCAGCAGCACCTGGGTCAGCGCCAGCACCCGCCAGCCCAGCCGGTAGCGGTTCTGCGGGGTCTTGCGCAAAAGCCCCACCCGGCACAACGTCGCCAGCAGGGCGTGGGCGCTGGACTTGGGAATGCGAAGGGCCCTGGACACCTCGGTGACGCCCCACTCGGGCCTCTCTGCGCTGAACAGCTCGAAGACTCGGGC
>DATCLL010000257.1:0-1908 GCA_036563935.1 Limnochordales bacterium
GGGCTGCTGCCCCTGACCAGCATCAAGCCGCAGCCCATCCCGGTGCAGGTGAAGGTCATCCTGGTGGGTTCCGCGTACCTGTACCACCTGCTGCTGTACATGGACGAGGAGTTCCGCAAGTACTTCAAGGTGCTGGCGGACTTCGACGTGGAGATGCCCCTCAACGACGCGCACGCGCTCAAGTACGCGCAGTTCATCGCGGCCGTGACCCGGAGGGAGGGGTTGCTGCCCTTCGCACGGGACGCCGTGGCGCGCGTCATCGAGCACTCCAGCCGCATGGCCGAGCACAAGGGCAAGCTGTCCACCCGCTTCAACGAGATCGTGGAGGTGGTATACGAGGCCTCCGCGTGGGCGGCGGCAGAAGGGGAGTCGGTGGTGCGGGCTTCCCACGTGCGCCGGGCCATCCAGGAGAAGGAGTACCGTTCGGCCCGGGTGGAGGAGAAGTTCCTGGAGCTTCTGGCGGAGCGCCAGATCCTGGTGGACGTGGACGGCCAGCGGGTGGGCCAGGTGAACGGGCTGTCGGTGGTGGAGCTGGGGGACTACTCCTTTGCCAAGCCCACCCGGATTACCGCCGCGGTGAGCGTGGGAGATCGGGGCGTGCTCCACATCGAGCGGGAGGTGGAGCTGTCGGGCCGCATCCATGACAAGGGCGTACTTATCCTGGCGGGATACCTGCTGGAGAAGTACCGCACGGGGCTGCCCCTGGCCCTCTCGGCCAGCCTCACCTTCGAGCAGATGTACGAAGAGATCGAGGGCGACAGCGCCTCCTCCGCGGAACTGTACGCGCTGCTGTCGGCGCTGGCGGACCTGCCCATCCAGCAGGGCATCGCGGTGACGGGTTCGGTGAACCAAAAAGGGGAGATTCAGCCCGTGGGCGGCGTGAACCGCAAGGTGGAGGGGTTCTTCAAGCTGTGCCGCCTGCGGGGCCTCACCGGCCGCCAGGGCGTCATCATCCCGGAGGCCAACGTGGTGCACCTGGTGCTGGACGACGAGGTGGTGCAGGCGGTGCGGGACGGGCTGTTCCACATCTACCCGGTGCGCACGGTGGACGAGGGCATCCAGATCCTGACGGGCGTGCCCGCCGGCGAGCCCGGGCCCGATGGAACGTACCCGGACGAGACCGTCAACGGCCGGGTGTTCCGCCGCCTGGAGGAGATGGCCCGGCGCATGGCGGAGTACGGGAAGGGCGCAGGAGGCGACGATGCGGCCGAGGAGGCGGATTGAGGGCCCACCGGCAGGCCTCCCGAACCACCGGGGACGGGTGGTTTTCCGCCTGGTAGGCCAGGGTGGCCCGAAGCTCCGGGTAGGAGCCCGGCCCTGCCCGGCGCAGGGCCTCGGCGGCGGCGTACGCGGCATTGCGCTGCAGCACGCTGCGCCCCCGCCAGGCGGCGGCCGTGGGCCCGAACAGCCGGGTGAAGTCCTCCCCGGACAGGCCCAGCAGCCAGGTAAGGCCGGCCCGGGTGGACAGGCCCGGGGCCGGCCGCAGGCGGCGGGGGTGCCGGAAGGCCAGGGGGGCCTGCTCGGGCCCGTTGTGGGGACAGGCCAGCTGGCACAGGTCGCAGCCGAACACCCACCCCCGCAGCGACAGCCGCTGGCCTTCCGGTAGCGGGCCCCGCAGCTGGGTCAGGTGGGAGATGCAGCGCGCGGGGTCGATGCGGTACGGCTGCAGCGCGCCGGTGGGGCATGCCTGCAGGCAGCGGCGGCAGTTGAGGCACATGGCCGGCTCCTGCGGGGGCACCTCGGGGTCGGCCGCCTGGGGATCCGCCGGCAGGGCCAGGGTGGAGACCACCACCCCCAGCACCACCCAGGAGCCGGCCTGCGGCACGAAGGCGCAGGTGTTCTTGCCCACCACCCCCGCGCCGGACAGGCGGAGAAGTTCCCGCTCCACCGGCGGCCCGGTGTCCACCA
>DATCLL010000258.1:0-11829 GCA_036563935.1 Limnochordales bacterium
AGCAGGTGCTGGGCGAGGTGTTGCGGCACCGGGCCGGTGCGGACGTGCTGGTGGTGGACGACGGCTCCACCGACGACACCCCTTCCCGGTTGCAGGCGGTGCAGGGCGTGCGGGTGGTGCGCCATCCCCGCAACCTGGGCTACGGGGCCGCGCTGATGGCGGGCTTTCGGGTGGCAGCCGAGGAGGGCTATGACCAGGTGGTCACCATCGACTGCGACGGGCAGCACGAGCCCCGGCTGCTGGGCACCTTCTTCGAGACCCTGGAGCGGGGATGGGACGTGGTCTCCGGCAGCCGCTACCTTCCCGGAAGCCCGGTGCAGGGACAGCCCCCTGCAGACCGGGTGCGCATCAACCGGCAATTCACCGAGCGCCTCAACCGCCTCACCGGTCTGGGGCTCACCGACAGCTTCTGCGGCTTCAAGGGCTACCGGGTCGCCGCGCTGCGGCGGCTGCACCTGAGCGAGCCGGGCTACGGGTTTCCCCTGCAGGTGTGGGTGGAGGCCTGGCGCCACCGCCTGTCCGTGGTGGAGCTTCCGGTGCCCCGCATATACAAGGACAACTTCCAGCGCCGCTTCGGGGGCACCCTGGACCGGCCCGAGGTGCGCTGTCGGTACTACGAGCAGGTGCTGGCCTCTGCCCTGCGCTGCCCGCGCTGCGCCGAGGAGGCCCTGGCGGGCTGCCGGGCGGCCTGTGGAGGGCCGATGCCTTGAGCTCCCTGGTGGGGGGCCTGCCCTCCGTCCAGCTGTCCGACTGGGTGGTCGCCTCCTTCGGCTCCGGGTGGTCGCAGCCCGTCGACGTGCTGGCCGTGGGGGCCCACCCCGATGACGTGGAGCTGGCCTGCGGTGGCACGCTGGCGGTGCTCGCCCAGCAGGGCGTGCGGGTGGGGGTGCTGGACCTGACCGACGGCGAGCCCACCCCGTACGGTTCACCGGAGCGCCGCAGGCAGGAAAGCCATCGGGCAGCCGAAAGCCTGGGCCTGGCCAGCCGCATCACCCTGCGCCTTCCCAACCGAACCCTGCAGGACAGCGTGGAGGCTCGCTGCGTGGTGGCGTCGGTGATCCGGCTCGTGCGCCCGCAGCTGCTCCTGGCCCACTACTGGGAGGACGCACACCCGGACCACTGGGCCGCCTGCCAGCTGGCCGAGGCGGGCCGCTTTTACGGCAAGCTGACCCGAACGGCCCTTCCCGGCGAACCGCACCTGGTGCCCCGGGTGGTGTACTTCGTGGCCAGCCATCTGCGCCTGCACCGGCCCGTATCCTTCATCTGCGACACCACCCGGGGCTGGCCCCGCAAGCGGGAGGCCATGGAGGCGTATCGGTCGCAGTTCCACGACAACCCGGCCTCCCGAGGGGTGCCCGAGGCCATCGAGCTCAGGGATCGCTACTTCGGGCGGCTCATCGGCTGCCGGTACGGGGAGCCCTTCGTCTCCCGGGAGCCCGTAGGCATAAGCGACCTGCGGGCCTTGCTCTGGTGAGTCTGCTATGCAGGGGGATGGGGAGCTTGGGGTTGCAGGCCGAAGCCAGCGCCTGCGGCCGTGGCCCGACGGGAGCTTCTCCGGGCGAAGAAAGCCGCAGCGGGCAGGGCCATCCCACCTGGAACGTGCCGCCGCCCGGTCAGGTATTGCTGGAACCCCCTGGCCGGCAGTGGGCTGCCTGGCTGTCCCGGTCGGTCGAGGCAGAAAGCCGGTGGGAGGTCTGCGTGGGCGGCTGGCCTCTGTGGCGCCTTCGCCGGCAAGCCCGCCGGGAGGCCTGGCAGGTGGGGTGGGCAGCGGCGCAGCGCTACCGCTGGCCGGTTCCGGCAGGCCACGGTGAGGCTGGCCCTCCGGACGGGGTTTGCTGGGTGGTCACGGGGCATCAGCCCCTGTGGGTGCATCCGGGAGTGTGGGCCAAACACGCCCTGGTGGATGTGGCAGGGGAGCTGGTACCCGGCTGCGTGGGCGTGAACGTGGTGGTGGACCACGATACCGCCAGCGGCTTCGGGGCGTGGGTTCCGTGGAGGCGGCCCTCGGGGGAGCTGGACCGGCGGTTCCTGCCCCTGGTGTGGCTGCGCTTCGGCGAACCCTTCTCCCAGGTACCTGTTCCGCCGGCCGAGACGCTATCGGGCTTTGCTGAGGCCGTGCGGGAAGCCCTGGGCACTCTGGGACAACCCGGCCGGAACCTGGCGGAGCGCTTCGAGGCCTTCTGGGAGCAGGCATGGCGGCAGCGGCAGGACAGCCGCCACCTGGCGGAGTGGGTAACCGCAAGCCGCCACGCCTGGGAGCAACAGGGCGCCAGGCCTGCCCGCTACCTGGAGGTGCCCATGGAACAGCTGGCCGGGGGGCAGGCGTTCCTGCGGTTTTTTGCGCACCTGGCCCTGGACGGGCGGCGCTTTGCCCGGGTGTACAACGAGCAGCTCCAGCTGTACCGCCAGGAGCACCGCATCCGGGGACGGGCCAACCCCTTCCCCGAGCTGGACTTGTCGGAGACCACGGTAGAGCTCCCCTTCTGGGTGGTCCAGCCGGGCCGCCCCCGCAGGGCCCTGTACTCCCGCCCCGAGCGCGACGGGCTTCGCTTGTGGACGGCCGACGGGGAGCTGGCCCGGGTGCCGGTGGCGCCGCCCTCCGCCGGCCAGGAGGTGGACGACGGCCGCGCCAGCGCGCTGGTGGAGTTCGTCCAGGGGCAATCCTGGCAGGTGCGGCCCAGGGCCGTGGCGCTGACCATGTTCCTGCGGCTGGCGGTGGCGGACCTCTTCGTCCACGGCATCGGGGGGGCCCGCTACGACCGGCTCACCGACGCCATCGTGCGCCAGTACTTGGGGGTGCAGCCGCCTGCCTACGGGGTTTGTTCGGCCACGATGCTGCTGAACCTGCCTGCGCCCGCTGTGGCGGCCCCGCCGGGGCAGTGGCGCCACCGGCTGCACGAGCTTCGATTCAATCCCCAGCGCTTCGTGGACCGCCTGGACCCCCGCTCGCCCCAGGTGGCCCAGGCCAGGGACCTGGCTCGCCAGAAGATGGAGCTGGTCAGCGCCATACAGCAGCCGGGGGCGGCCCGCCGGGAGCTTACCCGGCGCATCGAGACGGTGAACCGGCTGCTGCGGGACCTTCTGGACGGGTACGCCGAGCACGTTGAAGCCTGCCTCCGCCAGAGCCTGCGGGCCCAGGCGGAACGGCAGGCCGCGGAGTTTCGGGAATACCCGTTTTTCTTCTACGAACGGGACGAGGTGTGGCGGGCCGTCCGGGCAGCCCTGGAGAGCCCCCGGGACGCGCGGGAACCCTGTCGCCCGCCAACGCGCTGACGCAGCGGCCGCAGCACCGAGCGCAGCGGCGGCATGGGCGCGTCCAGCTCCTCGGCCGCCGCCGGCAGCTCGGCCGGCTGCGCCCGCTCCGGCAGCCCGTCGGCAGGCGTCTCCTCCCAGCCCAGCTCCAGCTGGCGGTCCAGGTACTCCTCCCGGCAGATCTCTTCATCCCGCACCAGCCGTCGGAAGGTGCCCTCTGCCATGGCCTGCGCCTCCCTCGTCCGGTGGTGACGCCCGCCGGGCCTGCCCTGACAGGGGAGCACCGGCGGGCGCAAAATCATTGTACCCACCCGGTCCAGGGCCGGGCAACCTGACGGGCGTCCCCTTACGGGAAGGAGTTCCGAACCATGGGCGTTGGGCCACAGGCGAGGGCCGAGATCGGGGTCTTTGGAGGTTCCGGCTTTTACCGCATCGCCGAGCAGGTGGAGGAGTTCTGGGTAGAGACTCCCTACGGGCCGCCCAGCGACCCGGTGGCGGTGCTCACCATCGGGGGAAGACGGGTCGCCTTCTTGCCACGCCACGGCCGGGACCACCGCTTTCCGCCCCACCGCATCAACTACCGGGCGAACCTGTGGGCCATGCGGGAACTGGGCGTCACCCGCATCCTGGGACCCTGCGCGGCAGGCAGCCTGCAGCCGGACATCCCCCCGGGCACCTTCGTGCTGTGCGACCAGTTCGTGAACCGCACCTGGGGCCGTCCCGACACCTTCTTCGACGGCCCCGTCACCACCCACATCAGCATGGCTGATCCGTACTGCCCGGAGCTGCGCTCCGTAGCCGCCCAGGTGTGCCGGCGGCTGGGGATCCCGTTCCGGGCGGAGGGAACCGTGGTGGTGGTGCAGGGGCCACGCTTTTCCACCCGGGCGGAAAGCAGGGAGTTTCGGGAGCGGGGATGGCACGTCATCAACATGACCCAGTACCCCGAGGTGGCCCTGGCCCGGGAGCTGGGCATGTGCTACCTGAACATCTCCCTCATCACCGACTACGACGTGGGCCTGGAAGGCCATCCCGAGGTGCGCCCCGTCACCCACCAGGAGGTGCTGCGGGTCTTCCAGGCCAACCTGGACCGGCTGCGGGAACTGTTGTGGGAGCTCATCCCGGCCATTCCCCCGCAGCGGGGATGCGCCTGCGGCCAGGCGGTGAGCCAGGCCCGAGGCCATTGAACAGCCCGCGCATGAATATCCGCCGTCCCGGCGGGCATCCTATGGCCACAACCCCCCAAACCCCACCGGAAGGGCGCCGGAGGCCTCAGCGGCCCCGGCGCCTTTCCTTTGGCACCCTTGGCAGGGACAAACCAAAGGGCCACGAATACGGCTGCGGGGGTAGACGACTACGTCACACCTCGCCGCGCCGGGCACCGCCGAACTGGAGGCCATCTTCAACCGAGCTCTCGAGGCTGTGGAGGAGGGCCAGCGGCGCATCACGGAGCTGGCCCGGGAGATCCGGCTGGAGTACGACCAGACCCGCCGGGCCCTGGAGCAGGTGAAGCAGGAGACCCTGCGCTGCATCGAGCAGGCTGACGAGCTGGAGGCCAAAAGCCGGGCCGCCCGCTACGAGCTGTTCCGGGTCAGCCGGGACTTTCAGCGCTACAGCGAGGCGGACATCCGGCGGGCCTACGAAGAGGCCGAGCGGCTGCAGATCCTGCTGGGGGAGATACGGGAGCGGGAGCGGTCCCTGAAGGCGCGGCGGGCGGAGCTGGAGCGCTCGCTCACCCGCCTGGCCCAGCTTCTGGAGCGGGCCGAGACCCTGGAGTCCAACATGAAGGCCGCTCTGGAGGCGCTTCGCGGCAACGTGGCCGCCCTGCACCGGCAGCTGTCCGACTGGCAGGTGCGCTACGAAATCGGCCGGCGGGTGGTGCAGGCGCAGGAGGCCGAGCGCAACCGCCTGGCCCGGGAGCTCCACGATGGGGCCGCCCAGGGGCTGGCCACCATCGCGGTGGAGCTGGAGCTGTGTGAGCGCATGCTGGACAGCGGCCTGGACGTGGCCCGCCGGCAGCTGGCCCGGGTGCGGGGGCTGGTCAAGGACAGCCTGGCGGAGATGCGGCGGGTCATCTTCGACCTGCGGCCGGTGATGCTGGACGAGCTGGGCCTCATCGCCGCGGTGCGCCGCTACGCCCATCACCTCAACAGCCTGGGCGCGCCACCGGTGGAGGTGACCGTGCACGGGCCGGAGCGCCGCCTGGACAGCGCGGTGGAGGTGGCCGCGTTCCGGGTCATCCAGGAAGCTGTCCACAATGCCCGCCGCCACGCCCACGCTACCCGCATCGTGGTGCACCTGGAGCTGGGCCCCGGGTACCTGCACGTGACCGTGCGGGACGACGGGCGGGGGTTCGACCCCGAACAGGCCCGCCGGCAGGCCCGCCAGACGGGCCACCTGGGGCTCATCGGCATGCAGGAGCGCGTGGAGCTGTTCGGGGGGCGCTTTTCCATTCACTCCGCGCCCGACATGGGAACCCGGGTCAGTGCCCGGTTCACCATCCCCGAGGACGGGGCGGCAGGGGGTGGGGAGGGATGAGCGACCGGGTACAAGGCCTGCCCATCCGGGTGCTCATCGCCGACGACCACGGGATGCTGCGGGCGGGCCTGCGGCGGCTGTTGGAGCTGGAGCCGGACATCCAGGTGGTGGGCGAGGCCACCAACGGCTCGGAGGCGGTGGAGCTGGCTACCCAGCTGCAGCCGGACGTGGTGGTGATGGACCTGAGCATGCCCCAACTGGTGGGGTTGGAGGCCATCCGCCGGCTGCGCCAGCTGGCCCCTTCGGTGCGGGTCGTGGTGCTCACCGTGCACAGCGACGATGCCCACGTGGTGGAGGCCTGCCGCGCCGGGGCCTGGGGGTATGTGGCCAAGTCGGAGGAGCCGGCGGAGCTGGTGCGGGCCATCCGGCAGGTGGCTTCGGGGGAGATGTACATCCCGGCCCGCTTTCTGACCAGCCTGGTGCGGGCCTTGAGCGACCCTGCTTTCGCTGGCTGGCCCCGGGGCGCCTGGTCGGAGCTGGCCGCCTCCCAGGAGACCCGCCTGCACGGGACGCCGCTTCCCTGGGGCGCCGCAGGGGAGGGCGCCATGGGGCTGACGGCCCGGGAAGCCCAGGTGCTGGCCCTCATTGCCAGGGGCTGCAGCAACCGGGAGATCGCGGCCCAGCTGGTCATCAGCGAGAAGACCGTGAAAAACCACGTCACCCAGGTTCTGCGCAAGCTGGGGGTCAAGGACCGGACCCAGGCCGCCATCTGGGCCCTGCGTTCCGGGTGGACAGGCCTGTCGACATAGGACCACGGCAGCCGGCGCCATCCCGGAAAAACCCAACCGTGGTAGGATAGCGATTGCGCGACGCGATTTCGTACCATGGGGACGGGCCGAAGCCTCCGACGGGACGGCAGGCCCGGGGATGCGCGGCTGGCTGGGCCGGCACGCCAAAAAAGCAATTCCCCCAACCCCCGGACGCCCGGCCCGCCGCCTCCTCAGCATGAGGGCATCGCCCCGCGGGGCGGTGCCCTCGCCGCGCCCAGGGCTCTTGCCACGGCCACCCTGCCGGGACCCTGGCGCAGCCCCGCACACTCCTGCCAGCCGCGCGGCCGGGCGTGTCCGAGCGGCTGCCCGGGGAATAGCATGGAGCCGCATCCAGCGTGCCGTGGGGGCGGGACGGGCAACAGCCTGGGGAGGGGTGCCTCATCCGACGGCCGCGCACGGACCCCCGGGTCCCTGAACCGTTTTCGCAGCTCACTCCCAGGGAGCTGGAGGTGGTCAGGCTTCTGGCCAGCGGGCTGAGCAACGAGGAGATCTCCCGCCGGCTGGTCATCAGCGAGCACACCGTGAAAAACCACATCAGCAGCATCTACCGGAAGCTGCGCACCGATGACCGGGTGCGCGTGGCCCTCATGGCCGTTCGAGCAGGGCTGGTGCTCCCTGAAGGTGGCCCGTAGGTCCGGACGGCCGTTCGTCATGGGGCTACAATGAGGCTATGAACCTCCGTCAGACGGACAACCCCGAGCCTGCCGGCGCGGCCCAGAGCCTGGAGGTGCTCCGGGCAGTGGTGCGGCGGGTCACCTACCACGAGCCGAGCACCCGCTACACGGTGCTGCGCCTGGAGCTGGACGGGCCCGCAGGCTCGCCGGCAACGGCCGTGGGCCGCCTGGAGGAGCCGCCCCGCGCGGGCGAGATGGTTCAGCTGGTAGGGCGCTGGCAGGTCCACCCCACCTACGGTCGGCAGTTCCAGGTGGAAGCCCTGCAGCCTCTGCTGCCTTCCACCCGCCAGGGCATCGAGCGGTTCCTGGCCTCCGGGGCCATCAAGGGCGTGGGGCCGGTGACAGCCCGCCGCATTGTGGAGGCCTTTGGGGACCGGGCCCTGGAGGTGCTGGCGGAGCAGCCCGAGGAGGTGGCCCGGCGGGTTGCCGGGCTGAGCCTGGCCAAGGCCCAGGCCATCGCCCGCCAGCTGGCGGACAAGCGGGAGAAGGGCGCAGTCCTGGCCTGGCTGCAGGGGCTGGGGCTGGGGCCGGCCCTGGCCCGCCGGCTGCTGCAGCGCTACGGCCTTTCCGTAGGCCAGGTGGTGCGGTCGGACCCCTACCGGCTGGCCCTGGAGGTGGGGGGCATCGGCTTTCGCCGGGCCGACGAGCTGGCGCGCCAGTTCGGGTTCGGGCCCGACGAACCCCGACGCTTCGAGGCGGCCCTGTGGCACGTGCTTCATGAGGCGGTGGAGGAGGGGCACCTGTTTCTGCCGCGCCCGGAGCTCTTTGCCCGGGCCCGAGGCCTCCTGCAGCAGCCCGGCGGCTCCTCCGGCGCCCTGTGGGAGGCTGCCCTGCAGGCGCTGGTGCGCGGCCAGCGGGTGGTGCTGGACGGGGAGTCGGTGTACCCGGCAAGCCTGTTCCGGTGCGAGACGGACCTGGCCCGGCGGCTGGTGCAGCTGGCCCGGCGCAGGATGGCCCAACCCTGGCTGCCGGAGCAGCTGGAAGCGGAGCTTTCCGCTGCCGAGCGGCAGCTGGGGGTCTGTCTTGAGGCGGAGCAGCGGGAGGCAGTGCGGCGGGCCCTGCAGGGGAGCATGCTGGTCATCACGGGGGGTCCCGGCACCGGAAAGACTACCTTGATCCGGTTTGTGGTCTACCTGGCCCGGCGGGCAGGCTGGAGAGTGGCGCTGGCAGCCCCGACGGGTCGGGCAGCCCAGCGGCTGAACGAGGCCGTGGGCGCCTCCCCCGAGGGATCGGCAGGCGCGGCCGGCGCGCGGACCATCCACCGCCTGCTGGAGGCCCGCGTGCGGGCCAGAGGCCAGGAAGGGTTTGCCGGCGGCGAGGGCGGGGATGGCGGGCCGGCGGGCCTGGAGTTCGCCCGCAACGAACGCCACCCGCTGGAGGTGGACCTGCTCATCGTGGACGAGGCTTCCATGCTGGATGCGGTGCTGGCATGGAACCTGGTTCGGGCCCTGGGCCCTACCACCCGCCTGGTGCTGGTGGGAGACGCCAACCAGCTCCCCTCCGTGGGGCCGGGACAGGTGCTCAAGGACGTCATGGCAGGAGGGCTGTGCCCGGTGGTGCGGCTCAGCCGCATCTTCCGCCAGGCCGCCCGCAGCGAGATCGTGGTGGCCGCCCACCAGCTCCTCGCGGGTCGCATCCCGCAGGCGGCCCTGCGGGCACGGCGGGACGACGGACGGGGCTCGGACGGGCAGCCGGGCCAGGGCCAGCTGTGGTTTGTGCCCGAGGAGAACCCCGACCAGGTGGCACGGCGGGTGGAAGAGCTGGTGAGCCGAGAACTTCCGGCCCGCTTCGGGTTCGACCCGCGCCGGGACATCCAGGTCCTGGCGGCCACCCATCGCGGCCCTGCCGGCTGCGACGCGCTGAACCAGCGCCTGCAGCAGGCGCTGAATCCCGCCGGCCCCGGGAGGCCCGAGTGGGTGGTGGGGGCCCGGCGGCTGCGGGTGGGAGACCGGGTCATGCAGGTGCGAAACGACTACCAGGCCCGTCTGCACCGGCCCCAGGGCCACCAGGCCGCCGCGAAAGAGGCCGGCGAGGAGGTGGGGGTGTTCAACGGGGAGACGGGGTGGGTGGTGGAGACCCGGCCCCAGGACGGCTGGCTTCGGGTGCGCTTTGAGGACGGGCGGGAGGTGGACTACGACGAAGAGCGGGTGCGCCACCTGGAGCTGGCCTACGCGGTGACGGTGCACAAAAGCCAGGGCAACGAGTACCCGTGCGTGGTGATGCCGGTGGTGTGGACCATGCCCGCCCTCATGACCCGGCACCTGCTGTACACCGCCATCACCCGGGCCAGAAAGCTGGTGGTCCTGGTAGGCCAGCGACGGGCCCTGGCGGCGTACGCCCGAAACGCCACGGTGGCTCTTCGGCACACCTCCCTGGCCCGCCGGCTTCTGGAAGGGGCAAGGGAATTTGTCGGCACTCCCCGCTGAGCCCGGAAGGATTCCCTGTCCGTACTGCCGAACGGTCAGCGGCGGACTGGCGCTTGCCCGGACAAGAGGCTGCAAGCTTACCGACAACCCGTTCGTGTGTTCGGCACCGGAAAAGGGGATGCCGCATGCGCGCGTTTTCACAACCTATCCGGCTGGCCCTTTTGGGCTGCGGCCGGTTCGGGTGGCGCCACCTGGAGGCCTTTCAGCACCTGGGGTCGGCCCGGGCGGTGGTGGTGGCCGACATCGACGAGGCCAGGGCCCGGGAGACGGCCCGCCACTTCTCCATCCCCCACTACACCACCGACTTTCGGGAGGCGGCCTGCTGGCCGGACGTGGAGGCCGTGGACATCTGCCTTCCCACCTACCTCCACGCGGAGGCGGTGCAGGTGGCGGCGGAGGCGGGCCGGCACATCTTCTGTGAAAAGCCCCTGGCGTTGACCCCCGAGCAGGCCCGGCAGGCGGTGGCGGCCTGCCGGAGGGCCGGGGTGAAGCTGCAGGTGGGGTTCTGCCGGCGCTTTGACAACGGGTGGCTGGCCGCTGCCCAGGTCATCCGGTCGGGGGTTCTGGGACGGCCTGTGGTGTGGCGCCATGCCACGGGGACCCCCGGGGCCCCGCAACCGTGGTTCTTTGACATCGACAAGGGCGGCGGCCCATTTGTGGACGGGGCCATCCACTGGTACGACTTTGGCCGGTTCCTTTTCGGGGAGGCCGAATCGGTGGTGGCCTCCACGAGCACCCTTCAGCCCGGGCGCACGGCCCCCGACACGGGCGTGGTGAGCGTGCGGTTTGCCTCGGGCGACCAGCTGCAACTGCTGTGGAGCTGGGGGTTGCCGGCTGGGGTTCGGGTGGACGAGCTGCACGAGGTGCTGGGCCCCCGGGGTGCCCTGACCATGGTGCCCCGGCACGGCCTGGAGGATGCCGTGGTCAACGGGGCCCTGTCCGGGGCGGAAGCCCATGGGACCCGTCCGGGAGCCAACGGCGTGGACCCCGGCAGCCTGGGTTACCTGTGGTTGATGCGTGCCGACCGGATGGGCCCGGAGCCGGTAGCCTACCAGCGGAATAACATGGTGGAGGATGAGCTGGCCGCCTTCGTGCGGGCGGTGCAGTCGGACGCCGAGCCGGCGGTGGGCGGCGAAGAGGCGGTGGCCGCGCTGGAGATCGCCTGGGCCGTTCTGGAGTCGGCCCGCTCGGGCCGGGTGGTGCACCTGGCAGGAGCCGCCGTGGGCAGCCGTTCGCCCGGGGGCAACGCCTAGGCGGCAAGGGCGGGGGTGGCACGGGCTCAGCCATGGAGGGCGCCGGGCGCGGCGCGCGCTGGTTTGAACCCCGGTTCTTCTTCCAGCTGGAGGGCTTTGCACACCGGGACCTCTTCCACGGCGTGCAGTACGTGTGGGAGGCCCTCCAGCGCCTGCCCCAGTACCTGGCGGCACGCCTGCGACCCCGGCTGGCGGGGCGCATCTACCCGGGCGCCTACGTGGGCGAGCAGGTGGAGCTGGGCGAAGGCTGCGTCGTGGAACCCGGGGCGGTGATCCTGGGGCCTGCCATCGTGGGCCCGGGGACCGTGGTGCGCCAGGGAGCTTACCTGCGGGAATACTGCCTGGTGGGCGCCGGGTGCGTGGTAGGCCACGCCACGGAGATGAAGGGGTCGGTGCTGCTGGACGGCGCCCAGGCCCCCCATTTCAACTACGTGGGGGACTCCATCCTGGGGCGCCGGGTGAACCTGGGCGCCGGCACCAAGCTCTCCAACCTGAAAAACGACGGCTCGCCGGTGGCAGTGCGGGGACCCCAGGGAGAACGCATTGCCACCGGCATGCGCAAGCTGGGGGCCATCCTGGGGGACGGGGTGGCCCTGGGGTGCAACTGCGTCACCAACCCCGGCACCCTGGTGGGGCCGGAAAGCCTGGTGTACGCCAACCTGGTGGTGCGGGGCTTCGTACCGCCCCGGCAGGTGGTCAAGCTGCGCCAGGAGCTGGAGATGGTACCCCGGCAGGTGCCGCCCGACCGGGGTGCTCCGGGAGGCGGGCAGGAACAGGGACCTTGACGAGCTCTCCCGCCGTGGCTTAGTCTGGATCTGCCTTCCACCAGCCAGTGTGCCGCCGAGGTGATGGCGGTGCGCTACCGGCTGGTCCCCGTGCTGCAGGAGGGCGGACCGCGGGTGGTGGTTCGCCCCGTCCC
>DATCLL010000259.1:0-3272 GCA_036563935.1 Limnochordales bacterium
AGCACCCGGGCCAGGGCAGGCCCGCCCCTGGGCGTGGCCACCCGGCGCAGGTAGTCGCTGACCCCGTCCACCGCCAGCGCGCCCAACCCCTCCAGCCCGTGGCGGGCCTCCACGGCCACCTCCTCCGGCGTCTGGGGGTCGGTCACCAGCTCGATGAGGCGGGGGACCACCTCGTGGCGGCGCAGGCGGCACAGGACCCGGATGGCCGCGCATACCGCCCCGGGGTTCCCGGTCTGGGGATCCACCAGGTGAGCTGCCCGGGCGATGCCCAAAAGCAGGGGGACGGGCTGCTCCCCCATGGCCGCCAGGGCCGACACCGTGGCCTCGTCCACCCCGTGGGGCCCCTCGAAGATCCGTTCCACCAGCCCGTCCAGGGCGTCCCGGGGCCGGGGAGTGTCAAAGAGGCGCCAGGCTTCCAGCGCCATCATCCGCCGGCGCCGGAAGGCCTGCAGGTCCACCACCCGGGGCGCCTGCACCCGCCGCCGCTGGTCCTGGGCCGCCGCCCACGGAAAGCTCTGGGCGGTGGCGGCCAGGTGCCCGGCCATGTTGCGCAGCCCTGTCAGCCACAGCTGCAGCCGGGGTGGCACCACGGAAAGCCAGCGGGCCCGCAAGAACTGCCCCCGCAGCATCAGGGCCCCCACCTCGCCCACCAGCTCCAGGGCCCGCTGGGGATCCTGCTCCACCAGCACCTGGGCCTGGCTCACCAGCACGTCCACAGCATGGCGCAGGTCGTAATCGTCCCGCAGGTAGTGGTCGAAGGCCATGAGGAACGCGCTGACCCGCTCCCGCAGCACCCACGCCCCCACCCGCAAGAAGGAGTGCACCACGGCCTGCACGTCGGCCGGGGCGTCGTCGGGCGCCGCCAGGCGCTCGGGCAGCTCGTCCACCACCTGGCGCACCGCCGCGAAGGCCCGGGAGGCCTCCTCGTCGCCGGCCATGCAGGCCTCGGCCAGGGTGGAGACGATGAGGGCCTCCAGGTTCCCCGTGTACCCGGCCAGCATCAGGTCCCGGTCGTAGAAGACCATGCCGTCCCGGATCTCCACCAGGGCTGCCAGGAACCCGTCGAAGCGGGTGACCTGGTCCAGGTGCTCCAGCCAGTCCATATAGGCGCTACGGGACAATCCAGCTCGCCTCCGAACCCTGCGCCCCTACCCACGCCGTCGGCGCCGGCCCGTCCGGGCGGGACAAGGTGCTCCCCATGGGTTCGCCCCTGCCCCATGGCCTCCCTGGTGGCCGCACGTGGCCTACAGGGCCTGCAGGATCAAGCACTTGAGGTAAAACGTCTCGGGAACCGCGGGCAGGATGGGGTGGTCCAGGGCCTGGGTTCGGCTTTCCACCAGGCGCCACTCCCGGCCGGCGTCCGCTGCCGCCGCCGCCACCACGTCGAAGAACTGGTCCGGGCCCACGTGCTGGGAGCACGAGCAGGTGACCAGGAATCCCCCCGGATTCAGCATGCGCCAGGCCCGCAGGTTCACCTCCTTGTAGCCCCGCAGGGCGGCCTCCACGGTGCGCCGGCTGCGGGTGAAGGAAGGTGGATCCAGTATAATCACGTCGAACCGCTCCTGCTGCTGGTCCATGGCCCGCAGCACGTCGAACGCGTTGCCCGCCACCCACTCGATGCCGTCCAGCCGGTTGCGCAGCGCCTGCCGTTGCGCCACGGCCAGGGCCTGCTCCGACTGGTCCACGGCCACCACCTGCTCCGCCCCGAAAAGCCGGGCAAACAGGGCGAAGCTGCCCGTGTAGCAGAACGCGTCCAGCACCCGGGCCTGGGACACCAGCGGCCGCAGGGCCTGGCGGTTGTCCCTCTGGTCCAGGAAGAAACCCGTCTTCTGGCCGTCCCACACGTCCGCCTCGAACCACAGGCCGTTTTCCACAAAGGCCACCGGGCCCGTGAGCTGGCCGTAGAGGACGCCCCGCACCGGGCGCAAGCCCTCCAGCTGGCGGCTGGGGACGTCGCTGCGTTCCACCACGCAGGCGGGTTCCAGCCGTTCCAGCAACAGCTCCAGCCACAGGCGACGGCGAACCTCCATGCCCAGGGTGAGGAACTGCACCACCACCACGTCCGCGAAGCGGTCCACGATCAGGCCGGGCAGGCGATCGCCCTCGGAAAAGACGATGCGCACCGCCTCCTGGCGGGCGTAAAAGCGCCGCCGCAGCTCCAGGGCCTCGTCCAGCCGGCGGGCGAAGAAGTCACGGTCGACGGGTTCGTCCTGGTGGGTGAGCAGCCGCACGGTGATCTGGGAGGCCGGGTTGAAGTAGCCGCGTCCCACAAACCGCCCCGAAGCCGTCACCACGTCCACGATGGCGCCCGGCTCGGGGTCACCCTCGACCGTATCGATCTGCCCCCGGTAAAGCCACAGGTGGCCTTGCAACAGCCGTCCCTCGCGGCCCCTGGCCACAATGACCCGAGCCACGGCCTGCCATCCCACCTTTTCGCACCGGCCCGCAATGGCCTTGGCCCCGCAATCGCCTTAGCCTACCCTTGCGGCCGGGCGGCTACGCCTCCACCAGGATACGGGTGAGCTCCTCCAGGTCGTTGAAGACGAAATGGGGCCGGCGGGGCCAGCGCTCCAGGTCGGCACGACTTGAGACGCCGCTCAGCACCAGCGCGGACCTCAGGCCCAGGCGCGCCGCCGCCTCGATGTCCGTGTCCAATCGGTCGCCGACCACCACCACCTCCTGCCGGCTCTGGGGGGTGGTCGCCTCCAGGCGTTCCAGGGCCATCTCCATGATGCGAGGCGAGGGTTTGCCCACCACCACCGGCTCCACCCCGCTGCAGGCGGCGATGGCCGCCAGCAACGAGCCGCAGCCGGGCCGCAGTCCCCCGCCTTCCATCGGCAGCGTCACGTCCGGGTTGGTGCCCACGAAGAGGGCGCCGGCCCGTACGGCCTGGCAGGCCGCGTGCAGCTTCGCGTAGGTGAACTGCGTGTCCAGCCCCACCACCACCGCCTGGAACCGGGCGGGGTCAGCGCCGGGTTCGCCCGTGCAGGAGCCCGTGCAGAACGGGATACCGTGCTCCGCGAGGGTCGCCAGTAACCCTTCCTCGCCGATGGCCAGAACCGGCCCCCGCACGCCCTGGTCCAGCAGCCATCGGGCGGCAGCCACGGCCGACGTGATCACCTGGTGTCGCTCCACAGGGATGCCCAGCCGGGAAAGGCGCGCCACGTACTGGTCCACGGAGGCCGTGGAGTTGTTGGTGAGCACCACCACCGGCTGGCCACGAAGCCGGGTGGCCTCAAAAAAGCGCACGGCGCCGGGCAGAAGTTCCTGGC
>DATCLL010000260.1:0-7830 GCA_036563935.1 Limnochordales bacterium
CTGCCAGGCTGGTCACCGGGGTGACCTCGCACGGGCCGCAGTCAGCCGTCACCTCGCACTGGATCGCCGTGCCCTCGGGCGCAAAGAGGCTGGTGGTCTCGTGGACGACGGATGTGACGGTGAAGCGGCACAGCACAACGCCGTTGGGGCCGGTGATGGTGATCTCCTTGTCCACCTCGATGCGGACGGTGACGGTGCGGATGCCCTGGGGATCCGGCGGGCCCACCTGGACCAGCTGGCAGCGGGCGGCCAGCACCCGGCAACTGGCGGTGCTTCCCGGCGGGATACGGGGACAGGTGTTGCGTCGCACCTGGAAACAGTCGGTAAAGGAAATGGGCTTGAAACCGAAGTCGAACACCTGCTCGACCCGGATACACGTCTGGCGCTTCCGGCTCCAGTGGGACGTGGCGGCTGCCGACGACCCTGGCTCGCTCATTCACGAACCCTCCCTGGCAGGCGTTTGGTGCACCCTATGACGGCCGCCGGGCAGCCGAACCCCACCGCGGTACCAGCAATTCACTAATGCCTGCTGAGGTTTTCCGGGTTAGGATGCAACTGACAAACCCATCTTGTTTTGGAAGGAGTGGCACTGTTGTCCGGAGCTGGGAATGTGCGGTGCAGAACGGGCTTGGTTCGGGCAGCGCTGGCGGTGCTGGCCGCCCTGCTGGTGCTGCCATGGGGCCTGGCAGCGCAGGCGCAGCAACCGGCCGCCCCTGCGGTGCCGGTGCAGGTGGCGCAGCAGTACGCGCAGGCGGTTCAGCAGCTGTACAGCCTCATCAACCAGGAGCGGGCCAGGGCGGGTCTGGCACCGCTGCGCCTGGATCCGGTGCTGTCCCGGCTGGCCGAGATGAAAAGCCAGGACATGGTGACCCTCAACTACTTTTCCCACTATTCGCCCACCTACGGGTACCCGTACACCATGGAGTACCGGGCCGGCGTCCGGGCCCGCTACATGGGCGCGGAGAACATCGCTGCCAGCGCCAGCCCGCAGGCGGCCCACGCGCTGCTCATGGCCAGCCCCGGACACCGCCGCAACATCCTGGATCCCCGATTCACCGACGTGGGCATCGGGGTGGTTCCGGGCCGGTGGGGGCTGGTGATCACCCAGCTGTTCATCGGCAAGTGAGCGTGGGGTAGAAAGCTTCGGCGCCACCGGGGGATTCGGCTGCCGGGCGGGCAGCCTGGCGGCTCGGGCCGGGGGCCGGCGGCCGGTATGGCCGGGTGCCGGCGCCGCCCCCGGTTCCGGCACGGCGGGAAGCCCGGGATGCGTATGGTGGGGCAGGGGGGAGCGCCGGTGATGCACTCCCGCCTGCCCCACCCGCTGCCTGGGGGCGGCGAAGATGAGCTGGCGTTGCGGCTGGCCGCCACGGTGAACGAGGTCCGCCGGCGCTGCGGGCTCGCTTTGCTGGCACACGATGGGCTGCTGGCCAGGCTGGCCCGGGCCAAGGCCCGGGACATTGCCGCGCTGGGGTACTGGGACCACCGTTCGCCCACCCTGGGAAGCCCGGCGGAGGCGCTGCAGCGGGAAGGCGTCTGGACGCCCTGCGTGGGAGAAAACCTGGCCCTGGCCCCCGACCCCGAGCTGGCCCACCGCATGCTGATGGGCAGCCTTGAGCACCGCTTCAACATCCTCTACCCCCACTTCACCCACCTGGGGGTGGGTGTCGCTGCCAGGGGGGCAGGCCGGTGGGTGTTTGTGGAACTGTTCGCCCACCTGCCTGTTGCCGGACGAGGCTCCTACGCCTACCATGGGTTCAGGGGGAGTTCCGGTGGTTTACGAGTTCCGGTGCCGCCAATGCAGCAGCCTCTTTGAGGTGCACGCTACCCTGCGGGAGAAGGAGCAGGGTCTCAGCCCCGAGTGTCCCCGGTGCGGAAGCGGCGACGTGGGGCGGGTCTTCAGCCCGGTGCTGTTTTTGCGCACGGGCAGCGGCACGGGCAACGGGGCGGGGCTGACGGGTAGCTTCGAATCAGGCGGCGCCAGCTCCGGTGGGTGCTGCTGCGGCGGGGCCTGCAGCTGCGCCCACTAGTGGCGGTCGAGGCCGGGCTTCACCGGGTCTTCACCCGGCCCCCGAGGCTTGCTGCCACCGCCGCATCCTGCCCGCTTCGGCCTCCACCAGGCCCACCGCCAAAAGGCCCAGCAGCACGTGGATGGCTCGCAGGGCCGGCAGGTGACCGGCGCCGGCAGCGGCGAGCCCCGAAAGCAGGGGTAGCAGCGGCACGAAACGGGCTGCCAGGCGGGCCTGCGGCCGGGGATGGGACGGGACCGGGCGTAGGGCAGCAATGGCCAGCACGGCCACCAACAGGCCCAGGGAGCCGTGCAGGTCCCACAGCCGGCTCCCGGCCGACCATCCTGCAAGGCGAGCGACCCCGAGGAGCACTTGGACATAAAGCAGCACCCGCAAGGCGGTGAGCACGGTGGCCTGGCCCTCCTCTCCAGCGTGCGGGGGAACTACGACGGGCCAGCCGGTATTCCTGGGCGGCAGCAAGACCGGCGTGGCCTTCCGGCTGGGCGCGCTCGCGGCCCTGTGGCTGGCGCTTTCGGGAGCCTGCTCCCGGGCCGCCGGGGCCGGCGGAATGCCGCCCTTCCGGGCAGACCTGCTGCTGAGCCCGCCGGCGGGCGCGCTTTTGCGCGCAGCGGTTTGGGTGAACCAGGGCTACATGCACCCCGGCGACCCGTTACAGGTGGATTTCTTCGTGGATCAGGCGGCCTACGTGGCCCTGCTGGGCTTTTCGCCTGACGGGCGGGTTCGGCTGCTGCTGCCCAACGGCCTGGACGGGCGGTCCCACGTGGGCGCAGGGAGCCACCGGGTTCCCCGTCCCCACTACCGGCTGCTGCTGACAGGCCCCCAGGGCGCGTACTACCTGCAGCTGCTGGTTGCCCTGCGGCCCCTGCCCATCCCCTGGCCGCCCCCCGGAGCGCCCCCGCAGCCCGTGCCGGTAGTGTCGGAGGACGGGCCTGCCCTTCGGGAGCAGCTGGCCCGGGCGCTGCGGCCGGACCGACTGGACTGGACTGTGGCCTGGACGTCCTTCTGGGTGGCGGCGGCCGGCCGCAGCAGCCTGGACGACACCCAATAGCACGCCCGCCGGCACCCCGGGGAAGCCCAGGGCTTAAGCTGAGCTGGCCCTGGTTTTGCCTCAGGGCAGCCGGAACACCAGCACCTCGATGCCCGAGTTCTGCAGAGCCCGGGCCACCACGGCCGGGTCGGAGTCGCCCTGGTGGTACGGCACCACCGTGCGGGGCGCGATGACCTTGATGCAGCCCACGGCCTCCTCCGGCGGCATGGTGAAGGGCAGGTTGATGGGAAGGAAGGCCACATCCACCCGCCCCAGCCGGCCCATCTCGGGGATGCACTCCGTGTCACCGGCGATGTAGATGCGCTTTCCGCCGAAGGTGGCCACGTAGCCGTTGTACCACCCTCGGGGGTGGTACTTCACGCCCGGCGAGCGCTCCCGGACCACGTTGTACGCCGGCACCGCGTCCACCCGCACGCCGTCCACGGTGGTGCTTTCCCAGTTCTGCAGCACCGTGAGCCGACCGCCGAACTCTGCCAGCCGCTGCGCCGACCGGCCGTCCACCACCAGCCGGGTCGACGGGGTCACCACCGCCCGCAGGGCGTCCAGGTCCAGGTGGTCGGCGTGGTCGTGGGTGATCCAGACCTGGTCGGCCCTGGGAACGGAACTGTAGTCGGCCACCCTCGACCAGGGATCCACGTGGATGACCCGGCCGTTCCACTGGAACATCAGGGATGCATGGCCCAGGGCGGTGATCCGCAGGGGCCCTTCCGGCGTGGCCACCGTGAAGACCCCAGGTGCCGAACCTGATGCCGCCGGGGCGGCTGCCTGCGCGCCGGCCCGAAGCGGCAGCGAACCCACCCAGGCCGCTGCAGCCATCCCCGCCGCCACAACCCCCGAAGCGGCCCGCACCCAGCCAGCCGCGCTCCCTCGCCGGCTGTCCCGCTCCCGCATCGCCTGGGCACCTCCCGTCCCGGTGAAGGGAAACCGCTTTTGCGCTTGGAACCCATCATATCAGCGCCGGGCCACGGCCGCCAGCGCGGTTCGGGCCGGGCCAGCCGTGAGCGCAAGCAGGGGGGATTGCCGTGGATGCGTCCGCGCTGGAGCACCAGCTGCGCCTGACGGCACAGCGCATCCTGGACTGCCTCAAGGACCTCAGCCCCGACGAGATGGTGGCACGGCCCCAGGGTCTGGCCCCCATCCTGTGGCAGCTGGGGCACCTTTCGCTTAGCGACACCGGGCTCGCCAGGCGGGCCGGCATGAACCTGGCCATTCCCGACGGGTACGAGAGGCTGTTCGCCCGGGGCACCACCGGGGATGGGCCGTACCCGCCCCACACGGAGGTGGTGCAGTTCTTCCAGGCGGCGCAGGACGCCCTGCTGGAGCTGGCCCGGGGCGACCTCAACCGCCCGGCCGCTTCCCCCATCGGGGCCTACCAGACTGTGGGAGGCGGGCTAAGCTACAATCTGTACCACCGAGGCTACCACCACGGCAAGATGATGACCCTGCGGGCCCTGCTGGGCAAGCCCCGGCTCCTCGGGTGAGACCGCACGGCCGAAGCTAACGGCGGGAGGCGGCGGGAACGAACAGGGGCCGGCCGGGCCGGAACGCGCCGGTGCTGCTGCAGCCCCCGCTCCGCGCCCGGCCCGGCCCCCTTTCACACCCTGAACACACCCACCGACTGCAGCAGCTGCTCGGCCATGGCGGCCAGCCGCCCGGCCGAGTCGGTGATGCGCTGCACCGCGGTGGCCTGCTCGCCCGTGCTGGAGGCCACCTCCTCGGCGCCGGCCGCGTGCTCCTCGGTGATGGAGGCCACCTCTTCCACGCTGCGCATGGCCGCCTCGGAGATGGAGGCCATCTGGCGGGCAGCCTCGCTCAGCTCGTCCATGAGGCGCACCACCCGCTCCACGGCCTCGGCGATGGCCTGGAACGTCTGACCCGACGTGGCGATGGCCGACACCCCGCTGGCCACCGCGCTGCGCCCGGAACCGGCCGACTGAACGGCCCGTTCCACGTCCTCCCGGATCTGGGCCACCAGGGCGGCGATCTCCTGGGCGGCCTGGCGGGACTGCTCGGCCAGCTTGCGCACCTCCTCGGCCACCACGGCAAAGCCACGGCCCTGCTCGCCCGCCCGGGCAGCCTCAATGGCGGCGTTAAGGGCCAGGAGGTTGGTCTGCTCCGCGATGCCGGTGATGAGGTCCACAATCTGCCCGATCCGCTGGGAGCGCTCGCCCAGCCCGTGAACGGCCTGCTGCGACTGATCCACCGCCTGCTGGATGCGCTCCATCTGCTCGGTGATGGCCTCCACCGCGGAGCGGCCCTGCTGGGCCAGGGAGGCTGCCTGCTGGGCCGCCTCGGCCGCCCGCTGGCTGGCCTGGGAGACTCGCTGGGCCGTCTGGCCCACCTGACGGGCGTTGTCGGCCGTCTGGGTGGCCGCGGCAGATTGCCGGTCGGCACCCTGGGCCATCTGGTGCGCGGTCTCGGCCACCTGGCGTACCGCGGCATCCACCTGGCGGGATAGGTCGGCCAGCTCCTGGCTGGCCTCGGTGACCTGCTGGGCTCCGCTACGCACGGAACCCACCACCTCCCGCAGGCGGGCGGCAGCGGAGTTGTACGCCCGGGCCAGGCGGGCCACCTCGGTGCGCCCCCGCACTGGCACCTGGGTGGTGAGATCACCGGCGGCGAAGCGCTCCATGGCCTGGGTGACGTCGATGATGCCCCGGGCCTGGATCTGCCCCACCAGGTAGGCCACCAGCAAGGTGACCGCCACCATGACGGCGGCTACGACCAGCACGCTGGCCCGCAGGCTGCCCAGTTCCCGGGTCAGCTCGGCTTGCGGGGCCATCAGCAAAAGCCGCCAGTCGGTGCCGGGGATGGGCTGGGCGGCTACCAGCTGCACGGTTCTGCCCAGCTTCTCGTAGGCGACGGCAGGCTTATCCTGGGCGAGCAGCCGCTCGAAGAGGGCCTTCTCCCTGGGGTTGGAGGCCTGGGTGATGACGTTGTGGGCAAGAACCGCGTTGGCGTCCCGGTGCGCCAGGACCAGCCCGCTTCGGTCCACCAGCATCCCGCTTCCCGTCTGCCCCAGGCGTAACGCCCGTACCCGCTCCATGAGGGGCGCCGCCGGCACCCACACGCCCACGGCCCCCACCACCTGGTTGTTCACCGTGACGGGAACCGCCAGCTCCACCACCAGGGCGTCCCCGGCCGGGCTGCGCAGCACCTGGCCTGCCGCCTCCTTGCCCTCCAGGGCCGCCTGGTAGACGGGCTCCGAACCGGCCGTAATCTGCTCGAACTTGCCGTCCGCGGTGAGCCGGGCGCCTTTGCCGTCGCGGCTCACCAGCACAACCCCGGCCACCTCCTTGCTGCCGGTGATATCGGTGTAGAAGGTGCCCACGTATGAGGAGAGGTCCCCCGAGGCCATGAAGGAGGCCTGCTGCTCGATCTTGCGGGCGAACTCCCGGGCCCGCCCGAAGGCAGTCTCCTTCCAGGAGTCGATGAGCTGGGCGTTGAGGTTCAGGCGGTCGTAGGTGGCCTGCTCGATGGTTCGCATCAGGACACGGCTGGATACGCTGAAGACCAGCACCCCGATGGCGAGCATGCCGGCAACGGACAGCACCGTCATTGCGAGCATGAGCTGGTAGCTGAGCTTGCGCATGGCTTGTATCACTCGCCGCGAGAGATTGGTGGACGGCGTGCCCGCGGGTGGGCACGCCGCAATATGGGGATCGGCAGGCGGGCGGGAGGGCTTGACGGAAAACCGAGCCTGCTACACCCCGAAGCGCACGTAAAAACGCTCGAACGCCTGCTTCAGCAGGCGTGGCAGCAGGCCCGAAAAGGCCACCAGCGTGTGGGGGTCTTCGGCGGGCGGGCCCGGACGGCGCAGCACTCCCAGGCCCCGCCGGCGTCCGCCGCCGTCCATGAGGCACAGCAGGCGGGAGTCGAAGCTCGCCTGGGTAGGCCGGCCCAGGGCGGTGTCCGCCAGCGCGCGGGCCGCCACCTTGCCCTGCATCTCCGCCATGAACCCCGTCTTGGGGCCCGTGCGGCTGATCACGTCGCCCACGGCGAACACCCGGTCGTCTGCCGCGGAACGCATGGAGTCGGTGACCACCACGAACCCTTCTGTGTCCAGCAGGCCATCCAGGCCCGCCAGGCAAGCGGGCCCCCGGTACCGGGGAAACAGCAAGATGAGGTCGGCCGGGACGTGGGTGCCGCCGGCGAGGCGGAGGCCTGCCGAGTCCATGGAGGCAGGGTGCTGCCCGGTATGCAGATGGATGCTGCAGCGCTCCGCCCACCGGGAAACTACCTCCACAGCGAACGGGCCCATCCACTCCAGCGGCCGCTGCTCGCCCGTGACGACATGGATGTCGGTGCGGTGGCGCATCCCCCGGCGGCGCAGCTCGTCGTCCAGCAGGAAGGCTACCTCGTAACCGCCGCACGGGACGGGGCAGCCTGGCGCAATGACCACCGCCACCGAGGGGCGGGCGCTCGTGAGCCCGTCCAGCTGCCGCCGGGCTTCTAGCACCTGGTCAGGCCAGAGGAAGGGCACAGCCCGGCTGCTACCGGGCCAGGGCAGGTACGGAGCCGCACCTGTGGCCACGACCAGGTAGTCGTAGGTCAGCCACCCGCCCCGGCTCAGGCGCACGGCCCCTCTCGCCCGGTCGAACCCCTCCACCCGGTCTTGCAGGAACTCCACCCCGTGCCGCGCCATACGGGCCGGCAGCGCCACCAGCAGGTCTTCCAAGCAGCGCTGCCCCAGCAGCAGCCACGGCAGTGCCGGTCGATACACCAGGTGCGCCCGCTCGGACACCAGCAGCACCC
>DATCLL010000261.1:0-5875 GCA_036563935.1 Limnochordales bacterium
CCATGGCCCGGGCCGCCGGCCCGGCGGCCGAGGCCGGTTACGACGGCATTATAGCACGGACAGCCCGGTCGTCACGGTATCCCCCGAAGGCCCCGTCCTCTGGAGCGCTGCCCCGGTGGGCTCGCCGGGCACGTGGGTGGAAAGCGTTTTCTGACAGGTAGGCATAGCCGTGAAGGCGGCGAATGGATCGGGTGGGGAGGGAGCCCGGCCATGGAGCTCATCCAGCAGCTGCGGCGCATCTACCCGCCGCAGGCCCTGCTCACGGAGCCGGCCCAGCTGAGCGCCTACGAGTGCGACGGGCTGACGGCGTTGCGCCAGCGGCCGCTGGCGGTGGTTCTGCCGGACCGCACGGAACAGGTGGTCGAGACCCTCCGCCTGTGCTACCGCCTGGGGGTTCCCTTCGTGGCCCGGGGAAGCGGCACCAGCCTGTCGGGCGGCTCCGTGCCCGTCGAGGGCGGCATCGTGCTGGCCATGAACCGCATGAACCGCATCCTGCGGGTGGATCCGGAGAACCTGCGTGCCGTGGTGCAGCCCGGCGTCATCAACCTTCAGGTCTCCCAGGCGGCGGCCCCCTACGGGCTGTACTACGCCCCTGACCCCTCCAGCCAGGTGGTCTGCACCATCGGCGGCAACGTGGCCTTCAACTCCGGCGGGGCCCACTGCCTCAAGTACGGCATGACCTCCAACCACGTGCTGGCGCTGAAGGTGGTCCTGCCGGACGGCGAGCTGGTGGAGCTGGGGCAGGGGAGCCTGGAGCTGGCCGGGCCGGACTGGGTGGGGCTGTTCGTGGGCAGCGAGGGCCTGTTCGGGGTGGCCGTAGAGGTGACGGTGCGCCTTCTGCCTCGGCCGGAGGCGGTGCGCACCCTTCTGGCCGCCTACGACAGCCTGGAGGCGGCCGGCGAGGCGGTGGCTCAGGTGGTGCGCAGCGGGCTTCTGCCGGCGGCCATGGAGATCATGGACCGCCTGGCCCTCAAGGCCGCCCGGGCCGCAGTGGCGGCCGATTACCCCGAAGGTGCGGAAGCCCTGCTCATCGTGGAGTTGGACGGCCCGAGGGCGGAGGTGGAGGCGGACTTCCAGGAGCTGCTTCAGGTGATCCGGGCCAGCGGCCCCACCGAGGTGCGGGTGGCCCAAAGCGAGCAGGAGCGCCTGCAGATCTGGAAGGGACGCAAGAGCGCCTTCTCGGCGGTGGGCCGGCTGAGCCCCGACTACCTGGTGCAGGACGGCGTGGTGCCCCGAAGCCGCCTGGGAGCCACCCTGCGGGCCATCGGGGAGCTGTCCCGCCGCTACGGCATCCCGGTGGCCAACGTCTTCCACGCGGGCGACGGCAACTTGCACCCCCTCATCCTCTACGACGGCCGCCAGGAAGGCGCGCTGCAGCGGGCCGAGGCCCTGGCGGGCGACATCGTGCGGCTGTGCATCCAGCAGGGAGGTTCCATCACCGGCGAGCACGGGGTGGGCCTGGAAAAGCGGCGCTTCCTGGAGGAGATGTTCGCCCCCGAGGACGTGGAGGTCATGCGCCGGCTGCGCCGGGCCGTGGACCCGGCCGAGCTGGCCAACCGGGGCAAGATGCTGGCCCCCGGGGCGCAGGACGCCGCCAAGCAGGAGCCGCCGCAGCACGCCCCGGTGCAGGCCGCAGCAGGGGCCGCATCGCCGGCAGGGAGGTGAGGGCGTCTGGGCAGCACGTACGCTCCGGCCGTCCTGGAGCCCGCCACCGTGGAGCAGGCGGCGGAGATGGTGCGGGCCTGCCGGCGGGTGGTTCCCCAGGGCGGGGCGACCAAGTGGGGCCTGGCCGACCCGCCGCCCGATGCGGCGGTGCTCAAGTTGCAGGCCCTTTCGGGAGTGGTGGAGTACGACCCGGGGGAGTTCACCTTCACGGCCCGGGCCGGAACCAGCCTGCAGGAGCTGGAGCGGGTGCTGGCCCGGGAAGGCCAGTACCTGCCCTTCGACCCTCCCTTCGCGGGGCAGGGAGCCACCCTGGGCGGGGCCATCGCCGCCGGGCTGTCGGGCCCGTGCCGCCTGCGCTACGGCGGCGTGCGGGACTTCGTGCTGGGAGTGCGCTTCATCGACGCGGCCGGCCGGGTGGTGCGGGGCGGCAGCCGGGTGGTGAAGAACGCCGCCGGCTTCGACCTGCCCAAGATGTTCTGCGGAAGCCGCGGGCGGCTGGGCGTGCTGGTGGAGGCCACGCTGAAGGTGTTCCCGAGACCCCAGGCCTTCGCCACCTGGGTGGTGGAACTGGAGGATCGGGCCACGGCCCTGCAGGCGCTGGTGAGCCTTTTGCGCAGCACCCTGGAACCCCACGCCGCCGACCTGCAAGGGCCCAGGCAGCCCGAGCGGCCCTCCTGGCGGCTTCTGGTGCGCCTGGGCGGGCGTCCCGGCGTGCTGGCCGCGCAGGGAGACCAGCTGCGGCGGCTTCTCGGTCAGGCCGGCGAGCGCCTGGACGGGGATGAGGAGCGGCGGCTGTGGGAGGACCTGCGGGACCTGGGCTGGGCCCGGGAGTACCCGGTGGTGCTGCGCATCCCCATGCTGCCGGGCCAGCTGGGCCAGGTGGACGAGTGGCTGGAGCAGCTGGGGGCGCTGCGCCACTACAGCGTGGGGGGCAACGTGGCCTGGGCGGCGCTGGCCGAAGCGCCGCACTGGGACGCCCTGCAAGCCAGGGCGGCGGCCCTGGGCCTTGGGGTGTGGGTGGTACGAGGGGCGCCGCCGGGGCGCTGCCGGGTGGGGGTGTTCCCCGGGGACGCCTTCGGCAGGCGGGTCAAGCAGGCGCTGGATCCCGAGGAGCGGTTCGGGCCCCTGTAGGGGGATCGGGAGGGTGGCACGATGCAGCACACCATCGACGCCGGCCGCCTGGGCGAAGGCGGCCGCCTCATGCTGGAGGCCATCGAGGCGTGCGTCCACTGCGGGTTCTGCCTGCCCGTCTGCCCGACCTACCAGCTCCTGGGAGAGGAGATGGACTCCCCACGAGGCCGCATCTACCTCATGAAAGGGGTGCTGGAGGGCACCCTGGCCGCCGACGATGTGGCGACCCACCTGGACCGGTGCCTGGGCTGCCTGGCCTGCCTGAGCGCGTGCCCTTCCCACGTGCGCTACGACCACCTGGTGACCCTGTTCCGGGAGCGGCTGGAGCGCTCCCGCAGCCGGCGGGCCGTGGACAGGCTGCTGCGGCGGGGGATGCTGGCGGTGCTGCCGTACCCCGGCCGCCTGCGCCGGGCAGCCCGCCTGGGACAGGGGCTGCGGGGGCTTGCGGGGCTGCTCCCCGGGCGGCTTCGGGCAGCACTGGAGCTGCTGCCCCCGGCGCTTCCGGAAAGCCGGCCCCTGCCCGCCGTCTTCCCGGCCACCGGCCGGCGCCGGGCCCGGGTGGCGCTGCTGTCGGGCTGCGTGCAGCAGGTGCTGGCGCCCCAGATCAACGAGGCCGCCCTGCGGGTGCTCAGCTACAACGGCGTGGAGGTGCTGGTGCCGGCGGGGCAGGGCTGCTGCGGGGCCCTGGCCATGCACACGGGCGAGGCAGAGCAGGCCCGGGCGCTGGCCCGCCGCAACCTGGCCGCGTTTGCGGCGGCGGAGGTGGACGCCATTATCACCACCGCGGCCGGATGCGGCTCGGCCATGAAGGAGTACCCTCTGTTGTTCCATGGCCAGCCCGAGCACCAGGCCGCCCAGGCTTTCGCCGCCCGGGTGCGGGACTTCAGCGAGTTCCTGGAGGAGCTGCAGCCCCTGCAACCAGGGCCGGTGGCCCCGAAACGGGTGGCGTACCACGACGCCTGCCACCTGGCCCACGCGCAGGGGATCCGGCAGGCTCCCCGCCAGCTTCTGCGCCGCATTCCCAACCTGGAGCTGGTGGAGCTGGCCGACGGTGAGACCTGCTGCGGTTCGGCCGGCATCTACAACCTGGAGCAGCCCGAGCTGGCCCGCCAGCTGGGGTTGCGCAAGGCCCAGGCCGTCCAGGGCACCGGGGCGCAGGCGGTGGTCACCGGCAACATCGGGTGCATGGTGCAGATCGAGGCCAGCCTGCGGCGGGCCGGCAGCAGCGTGGCCGTGCTGCACATCGCCCAGGTGCTGGACGAGGCGTACCGCCGGGCAGTGGACGGCGACGGCCGCCCGCCGGAGGCAATGCCGGCCGCGCCGGCCCTGCGGACCGCACCCACGGGCGGCCATCAGGAGGGTTCCCGGTGATCCGGTGGTCGTGCAACATCTCCATGCTCTTCGGTGAGGTGCCGTTCCTGGAGCGCCTGGAGCGGGCGCGGCGCTGGGGGTTCCGCTTCGTGGAATGCCAGCTGCCCTACGGGGAGGACCCCGGGCAGCTGGCGGCGCGGCTGGCGGAACTGGGCCTGGAGATGGTGCTGTTCAACCTGCCGGCGGGGAACTGGGAGGCGGGGGAGCGGGGCATCGCCTGCCAGCCCCACCGCCGCCAGGAGTTCCGGGAGGGCGTGGAGCAGGCGGTGGAGCTGGCGCTTCGCCTGGGAACCCGCCGCCTCAACTGCCTGGCCGGGCGGATGGTGGACCAGTTCTCCCGGGACGAGCAGTGGCGCTGCCTGGTGGACAACGTGCGCCACGCCGCCGACCGGCTGGCCCAGGCCGGGCTGGTGCTGCTGGTGGAGCCCGTCAACGAGCTGGACGTGCCAGGTTACGCGGTGCCCACGGTGAGGCGGGCCCTGGAGCTTTTCGAGGAGGTGGGCCGGCCCAACCTCCTGCTGCAGTGCGACCTGTACCACATGCAGCGGGCCGAGGGCAACCTGACGGAGACCCTGCGGCGGGTGGTGCAGCGGCTGGGGCACGTGCAGCTGGCCGACGTGCCCGGCCGCCACCAGCCGGGCACGGGGGAGGTCTGCTTTCCCTTCGTGTTGAAGGAGCTGGAGGCTGCCGGATACCAGGGCTTCGTGGGGCTGGAGTACGTCCCCCTGGGAGGCACGGAAGCCTCGCTGGCCCAGGCGGCCCGCTCGGGGCTGGACCTGCTGGGGCTTCCCCACCCGGGCCCGTAGCGGGCACGAACGAGACGCAAATGGGCGGCGGACAAGAGGGCAGCAGCAGCGCAGGAGGAGCGACGGGGCATGCTGGCAGCGCTGGAGCCGCAGCGGTCGGTCATCGCCTTCATCGGCCTGGGCATCATGGGCAAGCCCATGGCCCGCAACCTCCTCCAGGCGGGGTTTCGGCTGCGGGTTCACAACCGAAGCCGCGCCCCGGTGGACGAGCTGGCCGCCCTGGGCGCGCAGCCCACCGGCTCTCCCCGGGAGGCCGCGCAGGGGGCCGACGCGGTGGTCACCATGCTGCCGGACTCTCCCGACGTGGAGCAGGTGGTGCTGGGCCCCGGAGGGGTGGTGGAGGGCCTCCGGCCGGGCGGGGTGCTGGTGGACATGTCCACCATCTCCCCCATCGTCACCCGCCGCCTGGCCCAGGAGCTGGCCCGGCGGGGGATGGCCATGCTGGATGCCCCGGTCAGCGGCGGCGAGAAGGGGGCCATCGAGGGAACCCTGTCCATCATGGTGGGCGGCGACCCCGCCGTCTTCGAAGCCTGCCGGCCGCTGTTGCAGGCCCTGGGCAAGAACATCGTCTACATAGGCCCCTCGGGCGCAGGGCAGGTGGCCAAGGCGTGCAACCAGATCGTGGTGGCCGTCACCCTCCAGGCGGTCAGCGAGGCGCTCACCCTGGCGGAGCGCAGCGGGGTGGACCCGGCCCGGGTGCGCCAGGCCCTGCTGGGAGGCTTTGCGTCCAGCCGCATCCTGGAGCTGCACGGCCAGCGCATGCTGGAGCGCAACTTCCGCCCGGGCTTCAAGGTGCGCCTGCACCACAAGGATCTGGGGATCGCGCTGGCGGCCGGCAAGGCCGCCGGGGTGCCCCTGCTGGCCACCGCGCTGGTGCACGAGCTGCTGGGCGCCCTGGAGGC
>DATCLL010000262.1:0-3407 GCA_036563935.1 Limnochordales bacterium
GTCGCTGCCAGGCCCGCCCGGCCCCCGGCGCAGGGCCACAGCCTGGCGCAGCTCCCGTACAAAGGAGCCGGCCCTGCCCGCCCTGCCCGCCGCGGCGGTCTGCGTAGCGGACGTAGCGGACGCAGGCCTTGCGCCGTGACCGATGGGGACGAAGGCGGCCGGGGCGCCTGCCGGCCCTGCCGGGGCCACTACCCCGGAACCCATCACAGCACCTCCAGCTGGCCGTACAGGGCCCCCGCCGCCTGGATGGCCTGCAGGATGGCCACGATGTCCCGGGGCGTGGCGCCGACGGCGTTGAGGGCCTCCACCAGCTCGCCCACGCTGGCCGTGGCGTGCAGCACCGCCACGGACCCCTCAGCGCCGGCCCCCGGCACCTGGCCGGCAGGGGAGCCTTCCTGCCCGATGCGCAGCCGCACGCCGCCGTGGGCCACGGCTACGGGCGCGATGCGCACCTCGTGGCCCACCACCACCGTGCCGGTGCGCTCGCTCACCACCACCCTGCCGGGGCTGACCGGGGCCACGGCCAGCCCCTCGATGGCCGCCAGCAGCCGCACGGGGTCTCCCTGGTAGTCGGCGGGGGCCCGCACGGTGATGACGGCGCCATCCTGGCTGAAGGCGAACTCGCCCCCCAGGGCCGCATTGACCGCCTGCACCACCCGGGCGGCCATGGAGAAGTCGGGCCGTAGCAGCACCAGCCGCAGGCTCCCCTCCTGCAGAAGCTCCGCCTGCGCCGCCCTCTCCACCACCGCCCCGCCGGGGACGGCGGCGACGGTGGTGTGCGGCCGGGAGGCGCCGCCGGCCCGCCGGCCGGACCCGGCCCCTACCACCAGGCTCCCCTGCGCCACGGCATACACGTTGCCGTCCGGCCCCTGCAGGGGCGTCTGCAGCAGAACGCCGCCGCTGAGGCTGCGGGCGTCGCCCAACGAGGAGACGGTGACGTCCAGGCGGTCGCCGGGGCGCGCCAGGGGCGGCAGGGTTGCGGTCACCACCACCGCGGCCGCGTTGCGGGGCCGCAGCAGCTGGGGATCGATGGAGACGCCGAAGTGCTCCAGCATGTTGGAGATCATCTGAAGGTGCGGGCTGCCCCGTCCATCGCCGGTCCCGTCCAGCCCCACCACCAGCCCCAGGCCCACCAGCTGGTTGGGGTGCAGCCCCTCCACCCGGACCAGGTCCTTCACCCGCACCGCCGCCGGCCCCCGCCACACCGGGCTGTCCGCCGGGGGCACCGCCCCGGGGGCCGGTGCCGCCGGCGCCTGCGGCTGCCCCAGGGCCGTAGCGGCGACGCCCGCGCTGAGGGCGCAAGCCACGGCCAGCTCCCTGAGGCACCGTCCTGCCCACTGCAAACCCGAGCCGCTCCACTCGGACACCCTCATGGCCCGACGTCCCCCTATCCGAGCCAGCTTCCCATGCGGGCTGTTGCGGCCTGGCGCCGTGGGCCTAAAACAGCCAGCCCAAGAGGCGGGTCAAAAGCCCGGGCCTCTGCTTGGAGGCCAGGGTGCCCGCGCCTTTGAGGGTGATGCGGGCGTCCGCCAGGTAGCTGGACAGCACGCTGTTGTCCCGCCCGATGTCCTGGGCCCTTACCAGGCCGGTGAGCACCATCTCCTGCTCCTCGTCGTTGACCCGGATGGTCTGGCGGCCTTCCAGGCGCAAAAGCCCGCCGGGCAGAACCTCCACCACCCGCGCCGTGAGCTGCGCCTTGATGGAACCCGCCCGCACGGTGCGGCCCTGGCCGTCGAAGCGAGTCTCCCCGGAACCGCCCAGCATGGGGATGAGGTTCTCCAGCACCCCGTCGCCGGAGACGTCCACCTCCCCCTTGCTGCGGGCCCCCGTGGAGGCCGAGGTGGACGCCTCGGTCCTCTCCACGATGAGGATGCGCACCAGGTCGCCCACCTGCCGGGCCCGGCTGTCGGCGAACAGGGAGACCCGGCTCCCACCCTCGGCCCGGGCCAGGCTCGCGCCCGGCCCCGCCGCCCACAGTCCCGCCGCCACCGCCACGGCCAGGGCCCGCACCAGCACGCCTGCGCCCATGGGCCACCCACCCTGCCACACTGGCCGCAGAGGGGTTGTGTGGGTTCTCACGGTCTTCCCCTCCCTTTTTCCGCCGGCACGGGCAGGCCTCGTCCCTCCGGGCCATCAGGGGCCGCTGCCGGCGGCGCCCACCGCCACGGCCCGGTCCGGCCCGACCCGCACCGCCTGCACCACCTGGCCCGAGGCGGGGTTCCACACCCGCACGGCGGAACCCAGCGGCAGGTCGTCCAGCAGCCAGGCCGCCACCTCCAGCTCGATGGCACCCCGCCGGGCCACCAGCACCACGGGAAGGCCGGCAGGCCCCCCGGGCCCCGGGGATAGCGCTGCCGAGCCCGCGGCAGGAGTCAGACCCACGCCGCCCGGGGCCACCGGCGGCGCTACCACCGGCGCCGGCGCCGGTGCCGGCCACGGCACCCCAGTCGCCGACGCCGCGACCGGCAGCCCCGCAGGACCCGCCGGGCCTGCCTCGGCCGCCTCCAGGCGGGCCCGCACCCAAGCCCGGCGGCGCAGCCCCGACTCGTGGGCCACCTCCACGGCGAAGACCGCGCTGCCGGGACGCAGCACGGGCGGCGCGGACACCACCCGCACCTCCACTGCGCCCGGCGGCATCACCAGGGAGAATCCCTCCTCCAGCTCCGCCACCCGCAGCGCCGGGATGCCCGCCGGCCCCGTGGCCCGAGCCGCCCCCCCGGCCGCCTGGGGCAGGGCCTGGAGGTACTCCTGAATCCGGCGCAAGACCGCCTGCGGGGAAACCGGCTCGCCCGCCGACTGCACCTCCACCAGCTCCGGCCCGGACGCCCACCGGATGCGCCCGGGCTCCACCGCCCTGGCCTGGCGCAGCCGCCACTCCACCTGGCCCCGGGACAGCACCCGCACGTCGCCGGGCAGGGGAGCCGTTCCCACCGGCACCGAAGCGATGGCCTCGAACAGCGCCCGCTCGCCGGCCACGGGCCGGGCCACGTCGCCCAGGCGCACCACCGGGCCGCTGGCCGATGCCCGGGGCAGAAGCTCCAGCTCCAGCGTGCCGGACGGCAGGGCCTCCTGGGAGGCGGTGGGCTGGGGCATGCCGGGCTGCGCCGCCTCCGTCGCTCGGGCCGGCAAGGCTGCCCAAAGCGCCAGGACGAGGGCCGCCGCTGTGGCGGCCAGCGCGCCGGCGCCTGCCGCCCCTGGCGCCCCGCCCGGCTCGCCCGCCGCGTGCCGCCGTGCCTGCCACCGCACCACGACTCACCGCCCTCTTGCCATCAGCGGCGCAGGTTGTTGGCGGTGTTCAGCATCTCGTCGGAGGCCTGGATGGCCTTGGAGTTGGCGTCGTAGGCCCGCTGGGCCAGGATGAGGTTCACCATCTCCTCGACCACCTGCACGTTGGACATCTCCAGGAA
>DATCLL010000263.1:0-2434 GCA_036563935.1 Limnochordales bacterium
CCTTCAGCGTTGCCACCCGCCTGCCAGCCCCTTTTCCGTGTGCGATGGCCGGCCTGCCAGACAGGCCGGCGTGGTGCATCGGCTGCAAGGCCGAACCCGGGCCCATGGAAGGCTCCAGCGCTGCTGCAGCTGGATGGGCACCCGCCGGGGTGGCCGTCCGTCACTCAATCGTTTGTGCTAGCAACCGCATGCCATCCGGTCGCGTCTTGTTCCACGCCCGCGGGCCCGTTCCTGCCGGGCCGCCAGGGAGGAAGTCGCCTCCCGGGACCGAATCACCGCCCGGCAAGCCACCTTGCCGCCCGCTCCGGCGCCGGATGCCAGCGCCCGGGCCGGCGGGCGGCGCCCCGGAAAGGAACGGCCATGGCCATGGCTGCGGACGGCAGCGTCGGGCCCGGCAGCGGCGAGGGCCTGTTTGCGGTGGACGAGGGCATCGTGGGCATCGACCTTTTGTTCCAGCAGCGCCCGCATCTCATCGCCGCGTACGTGCTGCTGGGGCCGCAAGGCCGCTTTGCCCTGGTGGAGACAGGGCCCCAGAGCACCGCCGACCGCCTGGAGGCGGCCCTGCAGGCCCTGGGGCTGGCGCCCGAAGCCCTGGAAGCCATCCTGGTGACCCACATCCACCTGGATCACGCGGGGGCGTGCGGGCTTCTGGCCCGGCGGTCCCGCTGCCCCATCTACGTGCATGAGGTGGGCCTGCCCCACCTGGCGGAACCCTCCCGGTTGTGGGCCAGCACGGCCCGCACCTTCGGCGACAACGCCGAACGCTTCTGGGGAGGGGTGACGCCGGTGCCGGCGGAACGGCTGCGTCCCGTGTCCGAAGGGACGCGCCTTTCCGTGTGCGGCCGGCGGGTGGACGTGCTGTACACGCCTGGCCACGCCTCCCACCACGTGGCGCTGCTGGTGGACGGCGACGTGCTGTTCAGCGGTGACGCTGCCGGCGTCTGGGTGGCCGACGGCAGCTACGTGCGCCCTCCCACCGTTCCCCCCGAGCTGGACGTGGAGGCGTGGGAGGCCACCATCGCCCGCATCCGGCGCCTCAAGCCCCGGGTGCTGGTGCCCACCCACTTCGGCGCCCAGCGGGACGGCCTGCCGGAGAAGCTCCAGGCCCTGGCCCGGCGGCTGCGCCAGTGGGTCCAGGCGGTGCTGGAGGGCATGCGCCAGGGTCTGGACGAGGCCGCCCTGGCCGCCCGGCTGGATCAGTTGGAGCGGGACGAGCTGGCCAGCCTGGGGCTGGGCGGCGAGGACCTGGCCACGGTCCTGGAGCTGAGCACGCCCCGCACGGTGGCGGTGCGGGCCATCCAGCGCTACTGGACCAAGCACCACCCGGAACAGCTCACGGCGGCGCAGCCCTGAACCCCAGGCCCACGGAGATCTCCCCGGCGCCCGCCATCACCCGGCGGGCCACCTCCGGGATGCGGGCGTCGCTGAGGCGGGCCGGCGGGGCCGAGACGCTGATGGCGGCCACCACCTGGCCGCTGCGGTCCCGTACGGGCGCGGCCACGCAGCGCACGCCCAGCTCCCGCTCCTCCCGGTCCACCGCGTACCCCTGGGCCCGCACCCGGGCCAGCTCCCCCAGCAGCGCCTCCAGGGAGGTGAGGGTATGGGGCGTGTAGGGCCGCAGGGCCACGCCGTCGAACAGCTGGCGCACCTCCTGCTCGCTGCGCCAGGCCAAAAGGGCCTTGCCCACCCCCGTGCAGTACAGGGGCGTGCGGGCGCCGATCTGGGTGAACATGCGCACCAGCTGAGGCCCTTCCACCTGCCCCACGTAGACCGCCTCCCGGCCGTCGGCCACGGCCAGGTTCACCGTCTCCCCCACGTCCGCCGAGAGCGCCCGCATGGCGGGCAGGGCCAGCTCGTGCAGCCGCCAGCGGGCCAGAAAGGCGCCGCCCACCTCGAAGGCGCGGATGCCCAGCCGGTACAGCCCCGTCTCCGGGGACTGGGCCACAAACCCCCGGGCTTTGAGGGTCTCCAGCAGCCGGTAGGTGGTGCTGCCGGGCAGCTGCAGCCGGCTGGCCAGCTGGGTCAAGGACAGCTCCCGCTCCCCGGCCAGGCATTCCAGGATGGACAGCCCCCGCACCAGCGCCCGCACCCCGGCCACACCCCGGCCGGAGGGCCGCCGGCCCCGGCGGGAACGAACGTTCACGCTCACCGCATGCCTCCACGCTTGCGCCATGGCCCGGGCCGCCGGCCCGGCGGCCGAGGCCGGTTACGACGGCATTATAGCACGGACAGCCGGGTCGTCACGGTATCCCCCGCAGGCCCCGTCCTCTGGAGCGCTGCCCCGGCGGGCTTGCCGGGCACGGGCGTGGAAAGCGTTTTCCGGCAGGTAGGCATAGCCGTGAAGGCGGCGAATGGATCGGGTGGGGAGGGAGCCCGGCCATGGAGCTCATCCAGCAGCTGCGGCGCATCTACCCGCCGCAGGCCCTGCTCACGG
>DATCLL010000264.1:0-10009 GCA_036563935.1 Limnochordales bacterium
AGCAGGCCGCCGCAGGCCAGCCGGCGGGATCCCCGGGCAGCCCGCCGGCCGCCCGCAGCCGCCTGCAGCTGATGCTGGACTGGTTCCCCAACCCGGACCACGTGCCCCTCTATTACGCCCGGGCGGCCGGCCTGTTCGCCCGCAGGGGGCTGGAGGTGGAGATCCTGGTGCCTGCCGACCCCAACGACCCCCTGAAGCTGGCTGCGGCGGGCCGGGTGGATGCCGCCGTCAGCTACCAGCCCTCCGTCTCCCAGGCCCGGGCGGAGGGGGTGCCGGTCAAGGCGGTGGGCATCCTCATCGAGCATCCCCTGAACACCATCATGACGGTGGAGTCCAGGGGCATCCGCAGGCCCAGGGACCTGGCAGGCCGGCGGGTGGGGTATTCCGTGGCGGGCTTCGAGGAGGCCCTGCTGGGAGCCGTGCTGCGCCACGAGGGGCTGCGGCTGCAGGATGTCCAGCTGGTCAACGTGAACTTCAACCTCACGCCGGCCCTGCTGTCGGGACAGGTGGACGCCGTGGTGGGCGCATACAAAAACTACGAGTCGGTGGTGCTGGAACGGGAGGGTGCGCGGCCGGTCTGGTTCGAGTTGACCCGCTACGGCGTGCCCGACTACTACGAGCTGGTTCTGGTGGCCGGAGACGGCGTGCTGGCCCGGCGCCGCCCGGAGCTGACCGCCCTGGTGCAGGCCCTGCAGGAGGCCATCGAGGAGACCCGTCGCAATCCCGATAGGGCCTTCGAGGTGTTCCTGCAGGCCCACCCCGACCTGGACCGGGCCCTCAACCAGGAGGCCTTCCGGCGGACGCTGCCGGAGTTCGCCCGCTCCCAGGTGCACGCCGCAGAGAAGTGGCAGCGCATGCACCAGTTCCTGCGGGAAGGGGGCGTGGTGAGCCGGGACGTGCCCGCCGGGCAGCTGTTCGAGAACCTGTGGAAGCCAGGGCCGTAGGGTCGGTCGGGGCGCCGCACGGGCTGCCGGGCCGCAACTCCCGGGCGCCCGGCCTTCGCCAGCCGGCCCACACGCTGCAAGGAGGAGGGCAAGATGCGCATCGTCACCACCCTGGAGCCGGATCCCACGTCCCCCGGTAGTGCCGCGCCCTGCCTGGGCTTTCAGGTGGACGGAAAGGCGTACACCTTCCGGGAAGCCCTCCAGGCTCTGGGAGGCTGGCAGGCGGTGCGGGAGTGGGCGGGCGAAGCCATCCCGCAGCCCCAGGTGCTGGACGACATCCATGCCCTGCTGGAGGCAGGCCCGCCGGCATGGGACGTGGCCCGCCGGGTCACCGAGCGCTTCGCCGAAGGGCTGCGTTCCGGAAAGCTGTCGGCCCGGGGCGCCTCCGGCAGGCTTCTGGCCCCCATCCCCCGGCCCCGCAAGAACGTCTTCTGCGTGGGCCGCAACTACGTGGAGCATGCCCGGGAGCGGGGCGCCGAGGCGCCGGAGCACCCCGTCTTCTTCACCAAGCCCCCCACCAGCGTGGTGGGACCGGACGAGGAGGTCCCCTACCCACCGGAGACGGAACAGTTTGACTACGAAGGGGAGCTGGCCGTGGTCATCGGCCGGCGCGGGCGCAACATCCCCCGGGAGCGGGCCTACGAGTACGTGTTCGGGTACACCATCCTCAACGACCTGACGGCCCGGGACCTGCAGAAGCGGCACCAGCAGTGGTTCAAGGGCAAGAGCCTGGACGGCACCTGCCCCATGGGGCCCGTGGTGGTGACGGCCGACGAACTGGGCGACCCGCACCGCCTGCAGCTGGAGACCCGGGTGAACGGGGAGCTGCGCCAGTCCACCTCCACGTCCCTCATGATCTTCGACATCCCCGAACTCATCGCGGTGCTCTCCCTGGGCATGACCCTGGAGCCCGGGGACATCCTGGCCACCGGAACCCCCTCCGGGGTGGGCATCGCCCTGGGCAAGCTCCTGCAGCCGGGCGACCGGGTGGACATCACCATCTCCGGCATCGGCACCCTCACCACCCGCATCGGGCCGCCGCGCACCGGGCCGTAAGGCCGCAGGGCCGCAGGGCCGCAGGGCAGCAAGGTAAGGTGCGCAGCGGCGGGGAGGCCTGAACCGGTGGTTTTCGTGGCGAGGGCAGTGGCGCTGGCAGTGTGGGCGTGGGTTTGGGCGGTAGCCGGCCCGTGGGGGATGAGCACCGTGCAGGCAGGGCCGGCCGCGCCGGCCCGGGCGGGGCCAGCCCCAACCCCCGGCCCGGCGCCAGCGCCGGCGCCGGCTCCTGCGGCCCAGGCATCCCCGGCGACCCCGGTGCCGGGGGCGCTTTTTTTGCAGGCCGCGGGGCTGCAGCTGGCAGCGGTGGGTCTGCGCCACGAGGTCGTCGCCTACACCCCTTCCGGGGTACGCCGCCTGGCCGTGGGCAGACCCGGTGATGAGGTGACGGAGGTGGCGGCCGCGCCGCTGGCCTCCCGCCTCTTCGCGGTGGTGCGCACCGGCTGCCAGGCAGGCCAGCGGCGGGTAACCCTGATGGCCGCCGACCTGGGCGGGGAAGCCCCCCGGGCGGTGCGGTCGGCCCGTCTTTCCTGCGACCCCGACCAGGGGCTGCACATGCTGGCGGTGGTGCCCTCGCCGGATGGGAGCCGGGTGGCCTGGGCCGTGACGGGGGTGGACTGGTCCGGCTGGCGGGTGGCCCGCTGGGACGGCACCGAGGAGGCGCTGCCCTCCCTGCCGGCGGTGGATGAGGGACTGTGCCGGGTGCCGGACGGGTTTGCGGGAGGGTGGCCCCTCGCGTGGAGCCCGGACGGCCGTTACCTGTACGCGGTGGATTTCCAGTCGGACTCCCGCTCCATCCAGTGCGTGCGGCGGCTGGACGTGCAGGCCCGCACCATGGAGCTGGCTTTCGCGGCCGTGGTGGACGCCCAGGCCGACGGGGGCCAGGGCCTGCGGCCGGTGCGTTCCAGCCTGGAGGAGCTGGCCCGACGCCTGGGGCAGGCGGCCATGAACCTGTACGGGCTGGCCACGGGCGCGCCCGAGTCGCTCGTGCGCCCGCTGGGGGGAGGGCTGCGCCGGCCCAAGTCCGTGGCTTCCCCCGACGGGCGGGTGGTGGTAAGCCGGGACTGGGGCGACCTGGTGGCCAGCGAGGGCGGGCGGGAGCGAGCCCGCCTGGTGGGCGTGGTCTCGGCTCCGCCCGACTGCTTTGTGGAAGACGTCTGCATCGACCCCGAGGACCTGTGGACCGTGGCCTGGGCCCGGCCCCGGTGAGGGTTAGAAGGGCGCCGGCACCTGGAGCTCGGCGGCCGTCTCCAGAAGCCGGGTGCGGATCCAGCCCGGAAGGGGAATGCCGTCCCGGCTGCGCTCCTGCAGGATCCGGAAGGAGCGGTGGCCGGGAACGGTCACCTCCTCCTCGCCGGGCGCAGGCGGCGTGGCCCGCAGCTGGCGGATGAGCTGGTCCATGCGGGCCTTGAACTGGGCGACGGGCATGAAGAATCCCACGTGGATGGCCATGGTGAAATGGCCGGTGTTGCGGCCGCTGTCCGCGGGGATCCGGTCGCCGAAGCCGGCGCCGCTCAGCACCCCGGCCAGCACGTCCACCAGGATGCCCAGCGCGTACCCCTTGTGGCCAAAGGGCAACAGCACGCCTCCCTGCACGGCGGCAGCGGGGTCGGTGGTGGGCCGACCCTCCCGGTCCAGGGCCCAGCCCGGGGGGATGGGCCGGCCCTGCTGGGCAGCCTGGCGGATCTTGCGAAAGGCCGCCACGCTCATGGCGAAGTCCATCACCACCGGCGGCTCTTCCCCCGCCGGGATGGCCGCCGCGAAGGGCATGTTGTGCATGGCCGCCTTGCGCCCGCCGTAGGGAGCCATGAGGGGAGGGCCGTTGCTGCCCGCAAGCCCGATCATGTCGTGCTGCACCGCCATGGAGGCGTAGTAGGCGGCGGCGCCGAAGTGGCTGGAGTTGCGCACGCCCACCAGGGCCAGGCCGCTGCGGCGGGCCATGTCGATGGCCGCCTCCATGGCCCGGTACGCGGCCAGCACCCCCAGCCCTCCCCCGGCATCCAGCACCGCCGTGCAGGGCCCGCCCACCAGCAGCTGCATGTCCGGCCGGGCCGCCACCCTGCCCTCCCGCAGACTGCGCACGTAGCCGGGTAGCAGCGCCACTCCGTGGGTGTCCACGCCCCGCAGGCTGGTCTTGACCAGCACCGAGGCCACGATGGCCGCCGCCTCTTCCTCCATCCCTGCCCGCTCCAGGCACTGCCGGCAAAAGCGGTGAAGCTCCCCCGCACCGGCCCGGGGCACGCTCAGCGCCTCATCCTGCAACCCCATCTCCCCCACCATCTCCCCTGCCATCTCCCCCAGCCGCCGGGCGCAAGACAGACCCGGCCGGGCTCAGCCCTCCTGCGGAACCTCCACCAGCCGGCCCTCCCGTGCCGCATACAGCCACAGCCGCACCCGCCGGGCGCCGGCCAGAACGAAGGCCTGCCCGTACCGGCGCATCTGGATCCCGTAGCGGGCGGCCAGCACCGCTGCCGGGAGGTCTTCGGTCTTGTAGTCCACAAGCCACACCTCGCCGTCGCCGCGGCGCACCGCCACGTCCACCCGGCCCTCCCACATCCGGTCGCCCTCCCGGAGCACGAAGGGCACCTCCGTCGCCCACTCCTGGCAGCCGCACGCCCACTGCCGCAGGGTGGAGTCGGGATGGCAGGCCTGGCACGCCCACCGCCAGACCGCCTGGAACTCCTCCTCCTCCAGCCCCAGCCGCTTCTGCCAGCTGCGCAGCTGCCGGGCCAGCCACCGGCCGTCCACGCTCAGGCGCAAAAGGCCGGCCCGCTCCATGAGCAGGTGGAACGCCTGGCCCACCCTGGTTCCGTCCCAGCGGGCCCGATCCTCGCCCGGGTCCTCGCCTGCCTCGGCCGCCTGCGCCGCGTCGGCGTCGTGTTCGTACCCAGGCCCGGGCCCCTCCTCCCGGGCCGGCCCGACCACCGGGTGGGACGAGGCCCGTTCCAGCAGGCTGCGGCGCTCGGCCTGCCAGCTTTGCTCCCACCGCTCCCAATCCCCGGGCCGCTGTTCCGGTGGCTCCGGGACTTGCGCCTGGCCCCGGTGCTCCTGGCCCGGCGAAAGAACCACCAGCGGCGGCGGGTAGGGCACCCCCTCCGGAAAGGCCGCCTGGACCTCCTTCCAGAAGCCGTGGCGGCGGCTGCTGGCGCACACCACCAGGTAGTCCCGGGCCCGGGTCATGGCCACGTAGTACAGGCGCACCTGCTCCGCCCGCTCCCGCCGCTGCTCTTCCTGCACGCACTCCTCGTAGCCTGCGGTGGCCAGCCTCACCGGTTCGCTGCCCACCCGCATCTCCAGGCGGCCGCTGTGCCGGTCGGCCACCACCGGCGGCCAGGCGCCCCGCATGTCGAAGAGGTTGGCCACGAAGACCACGGGGAACTCCAGTCCCTTGGCCCGGTGCACCGTCATGACCCGTACCGCGTCGGCCGCCTCCCAGTCGGCCGGCAGGGCATCCTCCTCTTCGGCCGCCGCGGCGGCCGGCCACGGGCCCCGGCGGCGCAGCCACCGCACGAACCCGTGCAGGCTGGACCAGGGCCCCTGCGGCATGGCCGCGTACGCCTCCACCTTGGCCACGTTGGCCAGGGCCTGCTCCGCGCCGGGCTGCAAGGCCAGGAAGGCCCGGTACCCGCTTTCGTCCAGCAGGCGCCGCACCGCCTGCCGGGGCGGAAGGGCCGCCAGTTCCCTGTGCCAGCGCAAAAGCTCGCGCAGGGCGCAGGCCACCTCGGGAGCCGCCTCTACTGCCGCCGGCGGGAACGGCTCCAGGGCCGCAAGCTGCCCCCCGGCCGCCGCCCAACGGGCCAGGGAGGCGTCGGAGACGCCGAAGAACGCGGAGCGCAGCGCGGCCAGCACCGCCATGGGTTCGAAGGGGTTGTCCACGGCCCAGAGCGCGGCCACCACTTCCCGCACCTCGTCCCGCTCGAAGAACTGCCGCCCCCCCACCACCCGCACGGGAAGGCCGGTGCTGCGCAGCTCCCGCTCGTAGACCTCGAGCTCCGTGAACGCCGGCACCAGGATGGCCACATCCCCGGGCCGGGCCGCCCGCCAGCCCCCCTCGCCCGCATCCCACACCCGCAGCCGGCCCCCGCCCAGAAGGGCAGCCAGGGCATGGGCCAGCGCCCGGGCCTCCTGCTGCCGCAAGACCCCCACGCCGGCCTGCTCGTCGGCCCCGGTGTGCAGGCAGTAGACCCCCGGCGCCAGCACCTCCTCCGCCCCGCCCTCTGCCCCCACGGGGCTTTCCCGGTACGGTTCCAGGGGAACATACGGGGCCTGGTGCGCATCTGCGGACTGCCCGCCGCCTTCCGCGGGCACTTGCCCCTGCTCGGCCCCCGCATGGGCCGGGCCGGCGTCGGGGCCGCCGCCCGGTGGCCCCATGAGCCGCCTGAAGATCTGGTTCACCCACGCCGTGATGGGCGGGAGGGTGCGGAAGTTCTGCCGGATGAACAGCCGACCGCCCTGCTGCTCCAGCACCGCGGCAGCCCGCCGGTACATCTCCATGTCGGCCCGCCGGAACCGGTAGATGGACTGCTTGGGGTCGCCCACCAAAAACAGGCGGCCCGGCCCCAGCTTCACCTGGTCCCATGCCCTGGCCCGGGGCTCGGCCTCGGCCAGGTAGAACACTATCTCCGCCTGCAGGGGGTCCGTGTCCTGGAACTCGTCCACCAGCAGGTAGCGCCAGCGGGCCTGGTAGTGGCGGCGCACCTCCAGGTCCTCCCGCAGCAGGTCCCGGCACCACAGGAGCTGGTCGAGAAAGTCCACCAGGCCCCGGCGCTTCTTCTCCGCCTGGGCCCACGCCACCCAGCCGCACAGCCAGTGCAGCACCCGCCCGGCCATCTCCTGGCGGAGCTGTCGCTCCAGGCCCTGCAGCTGGTCCCACCAGCCGGCCAGGGTGTCGCGCACCTGCTGCAGGGCCTGGCGGGACGGCCAGTTCTGCTGGCGGCCCATCTGGCCGGCACGCCGCAGGAAGGAGGCCCCCTCGGTCACGGCCCGCACCCGCTGCCACAGCCGGGCCAGTTCCAGTTCGAGGTCCGGCTCCTGCTCCGGCTGGGGCTCCGGCTCGGGCCCGAAGCCCGAGCCGGACAGTGGAAACACCCGCTCGAGCTCGTCCAGAAGGCCCCGCAGCTGCCCTGCGGCCTGGGCCAGGGGGTCGCCTGCCGCCACGGACTCCCAGGCCACCGGCGCCCCGGGCCCCCACCACTCCCTCATCTCCCGGATGAGCTGCTCCAGGCTGTCTGCGGCCGCCGGGCCGGCGGGCGACTCAGGGGCAGAGGCCTGCAGCACCAAGTCCCGCTGCTGGTACAGGGCCACGGCAGCCCGCCGCAGGTCCTCCAGGCGCAGCCCGGCGGCCAGGGCCATGCGCAGGGTGGCGCGGCCCTGGCCCGCTGTCAGCTGGGAGGCCAGCCAGGCCTGCCACAGCTCCTCCAGCAGTTCCTCGCCGGCTGCCGGGTCCACCACCTGGAAGCCCGGGGGCAGCCCGGCCTCGATGGGGCGTTCCCTGAGGATGAGAAGGGCCAGGCTGTGGATGGTGGAGATCTGGGCTGCCTCCAGCTCCTCCGCCAGCGCGGCCGAGACGGCCATGGCCTTCTCCCGCAGGCGGCTTCGCAGCTCGGCGGCCGCCAGCTCGGTGAAGGTGATGGCCGCAATCTGGGCCGGGCTGGCCCGCCCGCTCTGCAGCAGCGCCCACACCCGGTCCAGCAGCAGCGTGGTCTTACCCGTGCCCGCAGCCGCCTCCACGCACAGGCAGCTGTCCAGGTCCGAGCGGATGCGCTCGCGCTCGGCAGCATCCACCAGCCGGCGGGACCCGTTCACGGCTGGCCCTCCCTCAGGCGCGCCAGCGGCTCCCACGGTCGCTCCCCTGCCCTCTCCCGGAAGCGGCGGGCCTGGCCGCCGCACACCCCGTAGAAGCCGCAGCTGCTGCACCGCACCTGGGGGTGGGGATCGGGGGCGAAGTACCCCTCCCGGATGCCCCGGCTGAGGGTGTCCAGGGCCTGCGCCGCCAGTGGCTGCAGCCGGCTCCACCCGCCGCCATCCAGCACCCAGCGCCGGGGCAGGCCCGGGTGATCCACGTACACCAGCTCCACCCGGGCCGCCGTCGGGGCCACCCGGGCCAGGCGGCAGGCCGCCTGCAGGTAGACCGCCGGCTGAAGCCGCAGCCCGCCCTGGAGGGGATCGTCGGCGCTTGCCTCCTGGGGCCGGCCGGTCTTGTAGTCCACCACCCGGACCCGCCGGGCTCCGTCCTGCTCCCACACCTCCACCCTGTCCATGCGGCCCCGCAGCCGCAGGTTCGCTGCGCCTGGCCGCTGGTCGCCCTCCGGCCGGTCCGGCTGCGCCACCGTCAACCCGGAAAACCCCTGCTCCACCCAAAGCTCACGGAGCTGCCCCCACGAGCCGGAGCTGGCCTGCTCGGAGGCCACCAGCAACGCCAGGCGTTCGGCCAGCATCTCCGCCTGGAAGGCCACCGCCGGCCGCCCGTCGGTCAGGCCCGGGAACTCCTCCTGCAAGGTCTCCTGCACGGCCCGGGCCAGGCGCTGCTGCCAGTCCGGGGGAAGAGGCTGTCCGGGGGCCAACGTCTGGTAGAACCGCCGCAGAGCCCCGTGCACCAGCAGCCCCCGGTCCGCCCCGCTGAGCCCGGCGCCCCATTCGGGCTCCTCCGATACCCCCACCCGGAGCACCCGGTCGAAGAAGTACAGCCTGGGACAGCGGGCGTACTGCTCCAGCTCCGTGGGCACCAGCTCCAGGGTCTGCGCCGAAGCTGCCGGCAGTGCTTCGGGGCCGACCCACCCGTCGTATTCGCCCGGCGGCCCCCACAGGCGCCTTCGGCGGGCAGAGGCGCCCTGCGCCGCCGCCGGATAGCACCGTGCCAGCCACCGCTCCGCCGGGGCTCCGAGGCGGCGCGCCTGGATCACCCTGGCCCCGTGGAGGTCCAGGGCCCAGCGGGGATCCTCCCGGGAAGGGGCGCCTGCGCCCGGCCCGGGCGGGACTGCCGCAAAGGCGCCCGCGCCCAGCAACTCCCCCGGCCACGGGGAGGGCAGCTGCTCCCGGCCCGAAGCGTGTTCCCTGCGGGCAAAGCTGGCCTGAACCACGGGGGCGGCGTGCAGCAGGGCCCAGCTGAAGGAGCGGCGGCGGGCCGCCACCCACCGTACCCGCAACGTCCCGGAAGGCAGCCCCACCAGCTCCTCCAGCTCCTCCAGGCTCACCAGCCCGGCAGGTGGGGAGCCCGGGTAGTGCTCCCGCAGCACCCCGGCCAGGGCCACCGCGGCAAACCGGCATCCCAGGGCCTGCCAGGGGGTGAGCACGGCCACGCAGCCCTGCTCGAAGTGGAGCCGGCTTGCCAGGGCGCGGGACGAGGCCGCCGACACCTGCTGGCGCACGGCCTCCACGAACAGCTCCGCCTCCACCGGCCCGGGCGTAGACTTCAGCTGCTGTTCGAGCTCGTCCAGCCCCGCCAGAGCTCGCAGGCCCGCCTCGACCGCCGCCCCGTCCTCGCAGGGCTGCAAGGCCTCCCGCACCCACCCGGCCAGCCACCTGCAGCCATCGGCCCATGTGCCGGCCGCCTGCGCCATGGCCTGCTGCTGGGCTACCAGGTGTTCCACCACCCGGGCCAGGTCCAGGGCCGCCTGGGCCTCCCAGGAGCCCGGGTCATGCTCCTTCGCCCAGCGCTGCAACAGCGAAGGCCACCCGGCCGGGTCCGAGCCCAGGTGGGCCTGCCGGATCACCTGCTCCCACAGGGCCGGCTGCCAGCGCGCATGGTCAAGCCCCGCCCACCGGGGGCGAAGGGGTGCCAGGCGCAGCCACTCCACCAGCGGCGCCCGCCGCAGCCCGTCCCGCCACAGCTCCAGCCAGCCCATCAGGGCCCGCGCCGCAGGCCCCGGGGGAGTGGCCGCGGTCACGCCGCACAGCACGGGAACGCCGGCTTGCTGCAGGCTGTGTACCACCTGGCCGGCCAGGGCCGGGTCGGGCGGCACCACCACTGCCATCTGCCAGAAGGGAACCCCCTCGGCCGCCGACTGCAGCAC
>DATCLL010000265.1:0-1646 GCA_036563935.1 Limnochordales bacterium
GGAACTTTACGGCGGTCGGCTGCCCCGCAGCGCCGGTGAGCTGGCCGAGGCGGTGGGCGAGTTCCTGCGCCAGCGGCTGCGGGTGCTGTTGGGCGAGCAGGGGCTGGATGCGGCCGTGGTGGAGGCGGCGCTGGCCGTAGCCGGCGACCGCCCGGCCGAGGCGGCGGAGCGGGCCCGGCAGCTTCAGGCTCTGCTGGGCGAGCCGTTCTTCGAGGACGCCCAGACGGCCTTCCAGCGGGCGTACCGCCTGGCCCGGGTGCACCAGCCTACGGGGCGGCTGGAGGTGGCGCTGCTGCAGGAGCCCATGGAGCAGGCCCTGTGGCAGGAGGTGCAGCGCCTGGTTCCCCAGGTGCAGGAGGCCGTGGCCAGGGGCGAGCTGGCTCGGGCCGTGCAGCTTCTGGCCGGGGTGCGGCCGGTGGTGGACCGGTTCTTCGACGAGGTGCTGGTGATGGCGGAGGACGGCCGGGTGCGGGTCAACCGGCTGGAGCTTCTGCACCGGCTGTTGCGGGCCTTCCGGGAGGTGGCGGACTTCGCCGCGCTGGCCTCCTGAAGGCCCGTCCACACAGTGGCGGCAACGGGCGCCCAGACCAGGGAGGGGTGTTACCGCCGTGGCACCGCAGCAGACGCAGGGCAAGAAGTGGGTCTACTTCTTCGGGGCCGGGCAGACCGAGGGCCGGGCGGAGATGAAGGACCTGCTGGGGGGCAAGGGGGCGAACCTGGCCGAGATGGCCAACCTGGGCATCCGGGTGCCCCCCGGCTTCACCATCACCACCGAGGCGTGCGTGGAGTTCTACCGGTTGGGCCGAAAGTGGCCGCCCGGACTGGCGGAGCAGGTGGAGGAGTACCTGCGCCGGCTGGAGCAGGCCATGGGAGCCCGCTTCGGTGACCCGGACAACCCCCTGCTGGTCTCGGTGCGATCGGGCGCCCGGGTCTCCATGCCCGGGATGATGGACACGGTGCTCAACCTGGGCCTCAACGACCGCACCGTGGAGGGGCTGGCCCGCCGTTCGGGCGACGCGCGCTTTGCCTACGACTCCTACCGCCGCTTCATCCAGATGTACGGCGACGTGGTGATGGGGGTGGAGCGGCGTCAGTTCGAGGAGCGGCTGGAGGCCAAGAAGAGGGAGCGGGGCGTCACGGAGGATCCGCAGCTGTCGGCCGAGGACCTGCGGGCCCTGGTGGAGGAGTTCAAGGAGATCGTGCGCCGCCACGCGGGCCGGGAGTTCCCCCAGGACCCCCGGGAGCAGCTGCGGGGGGCCATCGATGCGGTGTTCGGTTCCTGGAACAACCCCCGGGCCGTGCGGTACCGGGAGATCCACCGCATCCCCGGCGACTGGGGCACGGCCGTCAACGTGCAGGCCATGGTCTTCGGGAACATGGGCGAGGACTCGGGCACGGGCGTGGCCTTCACCCGCAACCCCTCCACCGGGGAGCGGGAACTGTACGGGGAGTTCCTCATCAACGCCCAGGGGGAGGACGTGGTCGCGGGCATCCGCACCCCGCTGCCCATCGCCCGGCTGCGGGAGCAGCTTCCGGGCGTCTACGCCCAGCTGGAGGCCATCTGCCAGCGGCTGGAGCAGGCGTACCGGGACATGATGGACATCGAGTTCACGGTGCAGCGCGGCGAGCTGTACATGCTGCAGTGC
>DATCLL010000266.1:0-4854 GCA_036563935.1 Limnochordales bacterium
GGCTCTGTGCAAACGGCCTCCCTGTCGGTCATCCCCGTGGGCCCGGATTCCGGGCAGGTGGTGGTGGAGCTGGCCGACTGGCTTTTGGACAGCGCCGGCAACCTGCGGCTTCTGCCCCCGGGCACGGTTCCCCGCTCCGCCGGGCGGTGGCTGCAGGTGGCGCCCAACGCCCTGCAGCTGTCTGGCGGCGCGACGGCCTCGGTGCGGCTCACCCTTACCGTTCCGCCTCAAGGGGCCAGCGGCGCGTACTGGAGCATGGTGCTGCTGCGGGGCGCTCCCGTGGTGGATGCCAGCCGGCCCGGCGTCTCCATCCAGGTGCAGGTAGGGGTTCCCGTTTACGTGGTGGTGCGTGGCACCGAGCGCCGCAGCCTGCAGCTGGCCAGCTTCCAGGTGGAGTTCCCCGAGAGCCCCGGCCCGGGCAGGGCCGTGGTGGTCATGCGCAACAACGGCAACGTGCACGTGCGGGTCGGTGGCCAGGTGGAGCTGCGGGACGAGCAGGGCGAGGTGGTGCGCCGCCTGGAGCTCCCCCAGGGAGTGGTGCTGCCGGGCTCCAGCCGCCGCCTTCAGGTGGAACTGCCTCCCGACCTGGCCCCGGGGCTCTACGTGGCGCTGGTCACCGTGGCCACCCAGGAGCAGGAGCTGTTCGTGGCCGAACAGACCTTCGAGCGCTGAAGGCAGGCGCCGCCGCACCTGTCCGCAGGCCCTGTGCTAGTCGCGCACCCGCACCCGTGCCGTGGCCTGCGCGGCCACCCCGGCCAGGGTGACCGCCCGCACGGTGAGGGTGTAAAGCCCGGGCGCCGTCCCCGCGGGCACCGTCAGCGCAGCCCGCCACGGGCCACCCGCCGCCCCCGGCTGGGCCGGCGCCAGGGCAAACTCCCCCCAGGGCGTCTCGACCCGAGCTTCCTTCAGCCGGGCCACGGCCTGCGCCTCCACCTGCAGGGCCTGCCCGGCCCGCACCAGGGCCGGCTGGGCCTGCGCCCGCAGCAGGGCCACCTGCGGATCCACCAGCACCACGACCCGCTGCTCCTCCTGCTGCCCCTGCCGCCCCCAGGCCTTCACCACCACCTCCAGCACCCCCACGGGCATGCCCGGCGGCACAGCCATCCAGACGGGCTGGCGAACGGCGGCTCCGGTCTGCACCACCCGCTGCTCGCCGGCCTGCACCTCCACCCGGGTCAGCTCGGCCTCGGCCCGCACCTGCACCCGAAGCTCCCCGCCCGGAGGAACCGTCTCCGGCTCCACCTGCACCGAAAGGCCCAGGGCAGCCACGGCAGCCCCTGCCCCGGCCTGGGGGGCGGAGACGGGCGGGCGAAGCCCCACCTGCAGCCTGGCCACCTGGGGCCAGCCCTCCAGCTCCACCTCCACGGGCCCTCCCTGCCACACCCACCGGCTGGTTCCGCCCATGCTGGCCAGCACCAGCAGCCACGGCGCCAGCCGCCCCGCCACCTGCCGCACCGGCTCGGGAAAGCCGGTTCCCACGGCTCGCACCACGTACCGTCCCGGCCGAACGCCGCTCAACTGCCAGCGGCCCGATGGGTCGGAACCCAGCGCCAGCGCCGGCCCGTCGGGCAGCGCCACCTCCACCGCGCACCCGCCGAACTCCGGCTCGCCCGGCTGGCGCTGGCCGTCCTCGTTCAGGTCGGCGTAGCACACCCCTTCCGCCACGCCGGCTCCCAGCACCGCCAGTTCCACCCGGCTTTCCCGCCCCTGGGCCACCTCCACCTCCAGCCCTCCGGGCGGAAACCACATGGCCGGGAACTGCCGGGTGTCCACCTCGACCCGCCGCCGGCCGGCCGGCACCTGCTGCAGCTGGAAGGTGCCGTCGGGCTGCAGGTGCCCTGCCACCTCGCCGTCCACCCGCACCGCCAGGGGTGGCCACCGGAAAGCGGGATCCCGCTCCTGCCAGCCCACCAGCCTTCCCGACACGGTGCCGGTGGGCTCGGGCAGCTCCCGGGCGAAGAGGTAGCTGACCCCCGCGACCAGCCGCGGAACCGGAGGCGAGGTCGGGGTCATCGTGGCCGAGAGGCCGACCCTGGCCGCCAGGCGGGAACTCAGGGTACGCTCCAGGGCCACCGTTACGGTGGACTCCCGAAGGCCGACCCCCTCGCTGCCCGCCACGGTGGCCTCCGCCAGCACCGCCAGCCGCCGGGGCGAACGCTCGTAGCGGGCCCAGACCAGCCCCGCCCACTGCCAGCTCAGGTCGGCCGCCCGCTCCACCATGACGCTGGGCTGCCAGAGCACCTCGCCCCAGCGCCCCACGGGAAGCCACAGCTGCCAGCGGGGAAGCCACTGCCCTCCACCGTCCGACGGCTGGCTGGCCGAAAGAGTGGTGTACCAGGAGGCACCCGGGGCTCCCCCTCGCAGGAACAGCTGCACGGACTGGCTGCTGGCGAACTGCCCACCCGAGTCCAGCTGCTGGGAGCTGTCCCACTGAAGGCCCCACTGCGACGACGGCTGAAGGCGCAGCCCGAAGCCCAGCTGCTGCCCCTGGCCCGTTGCGCCCTCCGTGACCAGGTGGCGCACCCACGCTCCGGCCGCCCGGCCCGTTCCCGGCTGCCACCATCCCTCCACTCGCACCCGCCGGGCGCCGGTGGAAGTCCCGGCGAAGCCGGACGGAAGCTCCTCCCACCAGGCTCCCGCCCTCCAGACGGGCCGAGCCAGCTCCATTCCCAAAAGGGCCGCTGCCGAGCCGCTCCAGGCCAAAGCGGCCACCAGGTCGGTGGACCCCTGCGGCCCCTCCCGCACGGGCAGGCGCCCTTCCGCGCCCAGCGCGCCGGCTCCGTTGAGGGTGCCGGCGGCCAGGGCCCAACGGCGCGGCTGGGGGTTGCGCAGGGCCAGCTCCTCCACCACCACCAGCCCCTGGCCCGCACCCCCCAGCAGTCCCACCCGCAGCCGGCGGTCTTCTTCCCGGGGCAGGCTTGCGGCTGCCAGGGAGAAGCCGCCCACGCTCCTCAACCCCAACGGGTAAGGCAGCGACGGGGTGCCCGTCCCCAGGCTCCAGCTCTGCCCCACGGCGTCGGTGGCCGTCACCCAGGGCCACTGCAGGCTGGCGGACTGACCGTTCCAGCTTCCGCCGATGCCCAGCTCCCAGCGGCTTGCGGGAAGGCGGGCATCCAGGCGCAGTGTGGCGCTGGCAGAGGGAGTGGAGACGGCGCCGGCGCCCGCAGCGAGCCCTGCGGGCCAACCGGCGTCCACCGACAGCTGACCCCGCAGCACCCGCTCCTCCTCGGGCCGGCGCCGCCGCCGGAGCGCTCCCCAGTCCACCGTGGTACGCACGGCCGCCTCCCGCCGCACCTCGCCGTCCGGGCTGGAGGCCTGCACCTGCAGGACGACGGCCGTGCCGGCCCCGGCCTCCTCGGGCACCTGCAGGGCCAGCGCGACGGCCTGTTCCCCGAAGGCGGCCAACCGAAAGCGGGAAGGCTCGACCCAGGCCGGCCACCCCAGGTTGCTGCGCACCGAAAGCTGGAGTTCTTCGTCGGCGTTGCCCCTGTTGCGCACCCGCACCCGGCCGCTCCAGCGGCGCCCGGGAACGGCCGGGTCGGCAGCTTCCGCCTCCAGCTCCAATGCCCGATGCCGGGCCACCGCCGCCCGGGCAGTGCCTGCCGCCAGGGTCCGGCCGGGCACGTCGCAGCGTTCCCCCTCCACGGCCACCAGGCGCACCTCGCCCGTGTGGCCGGCGGGCAGGTCTTCGGGCACCCGCACGGAGATGAGAAGCCGCAGCGGCCTGGTGCGTGCCGCCTGCAGCTGGGCGGGGGTGAGCGTCCTGGGCTGGCTTACCAGCTCCCAGCCTGGATCGGCCCCGGGGCAAAGCTGCACCGGCCCCGCAGGAGGTTCACCAGGCTGAACCGTGAAGGGGAAGGTGAGGAAGCTCCCGGGCGTCCCCGAGCGCTCCGCCACCACGGCCTGGATGCTCCAGGCAGCTGCCTCGCCCGCGTTGGCCGGCGCCTGCTGGCCAGCCCGGGCAGGCCCTGCAGGCCACCACGCGGCAAGCCCCAGGGATGCCCCGGCGAGAAGGCACAGCCGGGCCGCCGGGCTTCCGCGCACGCAGCCCGAACGCTTCCCCGCATCCCGCCCGCCGCACCTGTCGCCCACCCGGCGGACACGAACCCCCCGGCCGCCCCTGCCCGGCTCATGGGCAGGCGTTGAAAGGCAGCCGGGGGTTCGACAGCCGCGCAGGGGATTCCTGGCATCCGAACGTCACGTGGCCGCGCCGGAACCCATGCCCACCACGTGGAAGCGAAGCTCCACCTCCGCGGCCGGGGCCTGCATCGGGAAAGCCCACTGCGCCATCTCCCCGGGATCCCGCAGCAGCGCCACCGGGCCACCCGCAACGGTCGGCAGGAACTCCCATGCGCCCGGCGCCGCCAAAGCCGGCGCAGCCGGCCGGGCAGCAACCCGGACAGCCAGCTCCGTCACGCCCGGCCGGGCAGATCGCACCAGCATCCGCCCGGGGCCCTGAGGCAGCAGCGAGACGCTTTGGGCTGCGGCCTGAGCGCCGCCGCTGCCGGGGCCGCCGCCGCCCGGGTCTGTGGAGCCGGCCGGCGGCTGCAGGCTCACCTCGACGCCCCCCTCCGGACCCTCCCCCATGGCCACGAACAACGCCCAGGGCGTGTTGGCAAAGACCTTGACCTGCAGCACGCTGCCGCCCGGCGCGGCGCGGACCCGCGCCGCGACCGAGTCCACGCGCCGGGAAGACGCACCTGCGGCCGGGCCGGAAGCACCCGTCAGGCGCCCCGGTGGCAGGCCGTCGCCGGACACCCACACCCGGACAACGGGCGGAATGCGGATGGTGACGCTGCTGGAGGCGCTGGCCTGGCCGGGCCCGGTGCCGCCCGAGGCTGCGGTGACGGCGGC
>DATCLL010000267.1:0-5449 GCA_036563935.1 Limnochordales bacterium
CGCACCACGGGCACGCCCGCCTGTTCCAGGCGGCGGAGGAACTCGTCCCACAGGGGTGAGCCGTCCAGGGCGTCCTCCGCCTGCCACAGCCAGAGCTGCCGGGCCCCCAAGAGGCCACGGGCCAGCGGTGGGTCTTCGGCCGCCCGCAGGCCCAGTGCCGCCAGGGCGGCCAGGTCCGTCCAACGGGCCTGCCGGCCGTGCGGCGCCAGCACCGAGCAGGCGGTGCGGTACAGCTCGAACAGATCCGACCACCGGCGCCCCTCTGTCCCGGTGCGGGTGCGCGCCTTGTGGTGCAGCTGCTCGGGGGTGACCCCCCACAGGCGCAGCTGCTGCACGGTGCCGGCCGCCAGGCCCGCGAAGGCAGGCCGGGTGGCTACGGAAGCGAAGGAGGAGGTCTTCTGGGCCGAGCGCACCGCCAGCAGCTCGAGCCCCCACGGGGGCAGCGGCAAAAATCCTGCCTCGGCGGCGTGCAGGGAGCCCATCCGCTCCACCAGCGCCTCGGCCGTAAAGAAGCGCAGCGCCACGTGGGACGACGGCGAGGGGCCCTGCGGGCTGCCAGGGCCGCACAGCCTGCGCCGCAGCTGCACGGCCGAAAACCACGACGGGACCACCACCGCCAGCCCTTCCAGGGGTGAGCGCCGGCGGTGGTCGGCCAGGCGTTGAAGGAACCACTCCGCCGGCCCCGGTTGCGCCCGCTCCATGGCACCACCCTGCCTGCCCAGGCCCGTCACGAAACAGGCCCGGCTGCCCTGTCACCAGGGCCAGCGGGCCAGCTGCACGCCCATGGCCAGGGCTACGGCCACGGCGCCGAACAGCCCCGCCCCGGCGGCCGAGCCCGCCACCAGAAACAGGCCATCCTCCTTGAGGAACCCCAGGCCGATGACCAGTACCAGAAGGGCCGGCACGGAGTTGAGGAAGGGCAGGGGAGACAGCATCAGCAGGCCCAGCAGCGTCACCGCCAGCCCGGCCAGGCGTCCCACGGGTTCGGCGGTGGCCAGCGGCAGGCGGCGGGCCGAGCGCTGCTCCAGCCGTTCCAGCACGGGCAGGGCCCGTTCCAGCAGGAAGGAGGCCATGCGGGAACTAATGACCAGCGAGCGCACCCGCTGGGGAAGCCAGGGCCGCCGCAGCCCCAGCAGCCGCTGCAGGCCCAGAACCACGTACACGGCGCCTATGGCGGCCGCGGTGCCCCAGGGCAGCACGGGGATGAAGGCCGGCAGAGCCAGGGCCGCAAACAGCAGGCCGTAGGCGTGCTGTTCCGACAGATCCAGGAGCTGGCCCACCGTCACCCGGGCGGCGCCGGGCGGTGACAGGCGGGCCCGCAGAAGCTGGCTCAACGGCGACACGAAGCCCGTCACGCCCGTCCCTTCCGGGCCCGGAGGGGAGCCGGAGCAGGTCCCGCAACCCGGGCCCCTGGGCAGCAGTGTAGCAGGCGGCCCCAGGCCGATCCAGCCTCCCCTTTCAGGGGTGGCCGGAGGTGGGACAAGGGTGAGCCTTTTCGAGCTGTTCTGGTTGTTCCTGGTCTTCTCCACCCTCACGCCGGCCTTACGCCAGCGGGCCATCGAGGCGCAGCGCCTGCGGGTCATCCGAAAGCTGGAGATGCGCCGCAAAAGCCGGGTCATCACCCTCATCCACCGGCAGGAGTCGGTGGCCATCCTGGGCATCCCCGTGGCCCGCTACATCGACATCAACGACTCCGAACAGGTGCTGCGGGCCATCAAGCTCACCCCGCCGGACATGCCCATCGACCTCATCCTGCACACTCCCGGCGGGCTGGTGCTGGCCGCCGAGCAGATCGCGCACGCCCTGGTCAACCGGGAGGGGCGGGTCACCGTCTTCATCCCCCACTACGCCATGTCCGGCGGAACCCTGCTGGCCCTGGCGGCCGACGAGGTGGTCATGGACCCCAACGCGGTGTTGGGCCCGGTGGACCCCCAGATCGGCAACTACGCGGCCGCCGACATCGTGCGGGTGCTGGAGCTCAAGCCCCCGGCCGAGATCGACGACCACACCCTGATCCTGGCCCAGACGGCCCGCAAGGCCCTGGCCCAGGTGCGGGAGCTGGTCATCTACCTGGTCACCGCCAACGGCATGCCCCGGGAGAAGGCCGAGCACCTGGCCGACGTGCTGGGCAGCGGCCGGTGGACCCACGACTACCCCATCACCTTCGAGCAGGCCCGGGCCATGGGCCTGCCCGTGAGCGACGACATGCCGCCGGAGGTCTACGAGCTCATGGACCTCTTCCCCCAGCCGCAGCAGCGCCGCCCGACGGTGCAGTACGTCCCCCTGCCCTACGGCGAGCGCCTGCCCGGCCCCACCCGGCCGGTGCGCCGGCCGCCGGGGGGTTGAGCGGGGCCGGGCATTGCCGGCCAGGGCGGCGGCTCCCCTGGGGCAGCGGCGGGCAGTCTTGTGTCCGGCACCGGAAGCGGGTATAATCCGCCCGTGACTTGTGCACGGACCTGTGCACAAATGGTTGCCGCCAGGGAGGAAGCCATGAGCGCCTCGCACCCCTTCGCCCGCCACGTCAACCCCCACCTGGCCCGCCTGCTGGAGGACCTGCGTCTGGACAAGCGGTTCGTGCGCGCCCAGGGGCCGTGGCTGTGGGACGTTCGGGGCCGTCGCTACCTGGACCTCATCGCCAACTACGGGGCCGTCCCCTTCGGCTACAACCCCCCGGAGATCTGGCAGGCCCTGTGGCAGGTGCAGGCCCGGGCAGAACCCTCCTTCGTGCAGCCCTCCTTCCTGGAGGCGGCCGGGGAGCTGGCAGAACGCCTGGTGGCGCTGGCCCCGCCCGGGCTGCGCTACGTGACCTTCACCAACTCGGGGGCCGAGGCGGTAGAGGCCGCCATTAAGATGGCCCGGGCGGCCACCGGGCGGATGGGAATCCTGGCGGCGCACAACAGCTTCCACGGCAAGACGCTGGGGGCGTTGTCGGCCACGGGCCGTTCCACCTACCAGACGGCCTTCGGGGCCCCGGTGCCGGGCTTCCGGTTTGTGCCGTACGGCGACGCCCGGGCCGTAGAACAGGCCCTGCAGGAGCACCCGGGGGAGTTTGCGGCCGTGCTGCTGGAGCCCATCCAGGGGGAGGGCGGCATAGTGGTTCCGCCGCCCGGGTACCTGCGGGAGGTGCGGGAGATCACCCGGCGGCACGGGGTTCTGCTGGTCGTGGACGAGATCCAGACGGGGCTGGGCCGCACGGGGCGCATGTTCGCCTGCGAGGAGGAAGGGGTCTGCCCCGACATCCTCACCGTGGCCAAGGCCCTGGGGGGCGGCCTGGTGCCCATCGGGGCGTGCCTGGCCACCGAGGAGGCATACACCGAGGAGTTTGCCATGAAGCACTCCTCCACCTTCGCCGGCGGCGCGCTGGCTTGCCGGGCGGCCCTGGCGGCGCTGGAACGGCTCACCTCGGACGGGGGAGCGCTGCTTCGGCAGGTGCGCCGGCAGGGGGAGAGGCTGCTGGCGGGGCTTCAAGGGCTGGCCCGGCGCTACCCCCACGTCATCCGGGAAGTGCGGGGCCGGGGGCTGATGCTGGGCATCGACTTTTCCGTGCAGCCGGGTGCCTTTGCGGCCCGCGGCCGGGACCACGGGCGGCTGCTGGAGGTCATGGCCGACCAGGAGATGCTCACCCCGGTGGTAGCCAGCTACCTCATGAACGTGGAGGGCGTCCGGGTAGCTCCCACCTTGAACGGCCAGAGCGTCATCCGCATCGAGCCGCCCCTCATCATCGGCGAGGAGGAGTGCGAGCTGGCCCTGGCGGCCCTGGAGCGGGCGGTGGCAGTGCTGGCGGCAGGGGAGACGGGGCGGCTGCTTTTGCCCCTCACCCGGGAGGATGGCGAGGTGCCCTCTGTCTTGCACCTCCCGGGCCCGCCCCCGGCGCCGGGCGCTTTCGCGCCGCCTGCCGTGGCGGTGCTGCAGGAGCGGCAAGCCCCCGAGCAGGCCCCCTCGGCCAACGGCCACGCCGGCCGGCAGGGTCTGGCGCCGGATGCCGCCGGCGACGGCGACGAGGGCCGCTTCGCCTTCGTGGTTCATCCCCTGGACCTGCGCAACTACCCGGAGTTCGACCCGGCGCTGGAGGTGCTTTCGGAACAGGAGCTGGCCTACCTGGCCGACCGCTTCAACCCCCTGCTTTCGCCCTTCGTCATCGGCCGCACCCGCATCCGCTCCCGGGCGGGGCGCCAGGCGTACGGCGAGTTCGTGGTGGTGCCCCGCACCACCCGCCAGTTGCTGGAGCAGCCCCGGGAGGAGGTGCTGGACCTCATCCGCCAGGCCGTCGAGCTGGCCCGGGACAGGGGGGCCCGCATCGTGGGGTTGGGAGCGTACACCTCCAGCGTCTCCCGGGGCGGGCTGCACCTGGCCGACCTGGGGGTGGCCCTCACCACCGGTAACAGCTACACGGTGGTGGCGGCCATGCAGGCGCTGCAGGAGGCGGCCCGGCGGCTGGGCATCCCGGTGGCCTCCAGCTCGGCGGCCGTGGTGGGCGCCGGCGGCGCCATCGGCCGGGCCACGGCGCTGCTTCTGGCGCCGCACGTCCAGTCCCTGTGGCTGGTGGGCAACCCGGCCTCGGGGCGGCGGGCCCTTGAGCGGCTGGAGCAGGTGGCGCACGAGATCCGCCACAGCGTGGCCCCTGCGCCCCAGCTGGCCATCACCACCGACGCGGCAGCGGCCCTGCAGCGCTCGCAGCTGGTGGTGGTGGCCACCAACAGCGCCGACGCCTTCATCGAGCCCGCCATGCTGGCCTTCGGCGCGGTGGTGTGCGACATGTCCCGCCCGCCCAACACGAGCCGCCGGGTCCAGTCCGAGCGGCCTGACGTGCTGGTCATCGACGGCGGGGTCATCGAGGTGCCGGGCCGTCCCGACTTCGGGTGGAACTTCGGCTACGAACGGGGCCTGGCCTACGCCTGCATGGCGGAGACCATGATGCTGGCCCTGGAGCACCACTACCAACACACCAGCCTGGGGCTGGACCTGCCCCTGGAGACGGTGCGGTGGACGGAGCAGCTGGCAGAGCGGCACGGCTTCCGCCTGGCGGAGCTGCGCAGCTTCGACCGGCCGCTGGGCGCCGAAAGCTGGCAGAGGCTGCTGGCGGCCCGTTCCGCCCAGGAGGTGCCCGCCCGCTGAGGCGCCGCCGGCGGGATCTGCGGCCCTCAGGGCTGCCGGAAGTAGCTGCGGGCGATGACCAGGCGCTGGATCTGGTTGGTGCCCTCGTAGATCTGGGTGATCTTGGCGTCCCGCATCATGCGCTCCACCGGGTGGTCCTTGATGTAGCCGTAGCCGCCCAGCAGCTGGACGGCGTCGGTGGTCACCCGCATGGCCGTGTCGGAGCAGAACAGCTTGGCCATGGCCGCATAGCGGCTCACCTCTGCGGGCAGGCGGGCCAGGCCGTGCTGGTCGATGAGCCGGCAGGCGTGGTAGAGGAGCTGGCGGGCCGCCTCCACCTGGGTGGCCATGTCGG
>DATCLL010000268.1:0-2382 GCA_036563935.1 Limnochordales bacterium
CGTGGACTCCCTGGACTGGCAGAACCTCTCCGCGGAGGCCATGGTGCAGCGGGTGCTGGCCGCCGTCGGCCCGGGGGACATCGTGCTGTTCCACAACGACGGCGCCCACACCCCTGAGGCCGTGGACCGCCTCATTCCGGCATTGCGGGCCAGAGGGCTGCAGGTGGTGCCCATCTCCCAGCTCATCCACCGCAGCGACTACATCATCGAGCCCCACTCGGGCGTGCAGCGCCGCCGGCCCGTGCCGCTGAACCCCCAACCCGTTCCCCACTGAGCAAGCCCCGGAGGAGGCGCAGGCCGCATGCCCGCATCCCGGGCGCCGTGGGTGGTGACGGTGGATGGGCGCCGGCTGCTTCTGGCCCTCACGGCCCTGGCGGTGGTGGCCGGGGCAGCCGGGGCCGTGCGCCTGGCCGAACAGGCCCGCCGGCTGCGGTGGGGCGTGAAGCCCGGCGTCACCCTGGAGGGGATCCCCATGGGTGGCTTGCTGCCCCACGAGCTTACCGCCCGGCTGGTGCAGCTGCAACAGCGCTGGCGCACACCGCCCCAGGACGCCCGGTGGGACTCCCGCACCGGCGCCGTGCAGCCCGAGCAGGTGGGCCGGGAGCTGGACGTGGAGCAGACCCGTCGGCGGGTGCTGGCAGCGCGGCCCTTCCAGCGGGTGCAGGCCGCCTTCCTGCCCATTCTGCCGGCGGTCTCCCGGCGGCACTTCGAGCCGGTGTACCGGGGTCCGGCCCACCGGCCCTGGGTGGCTTTCAGCTTCAACGTGGACTGGGGCGAGGAGCACCTGCCCTCCCTGCTGGAGGAGCTGGACCGCCAGAAGGTGAAGGCCTCCTTCTTCCTGACAGGCCGCTGGGCCCGGCGCTTCCCGCAGCTGGCCGAGCTCATCGCGCGCCGGGGCCACGAGATCGGAAACCACGGCATGCAGCACCTGCACCCCAAGGAACTCAGCGACCGGGAACTGGAGCGGCTCATCGTGGAGGGGGAGCGGGTGCTGGAGCAGCTCACCCACCAGCGCCCCAGGCTGTTCGCCCCGCCCTACGGGGAAGTGGACCGGCGCATCGTGGCCGTGGCCGCGCGGCTGGGCTACTACACCATCATGTGGACCGTGGATACCCTGGACTGGCAGCGGCCGCCCGTCCAGTCCATCGTTGACCGGGTGGCCGAGGGCCTCAAGCCCGGGGCCATTGTGCTCATGCACCCCACGGAACCCACCCTGCAGGCCATCGGCCGGCTGGTGGAACTGGCCCGCCGCCAGGGGCTGGAGCCCGTCACCGTGGGAACCCTCATCTTCGAGCACGAGCAGGCAGCGGGGCCGCCGCAGGCGCCAGGCTCGCCCGAGCCGCCGGCTGCGTTGCCGGGCCCGTGAGCGGGGTGGCTCTCACAGGCGCCGCACCAGCTCCCACAGGCCGGGGTCCTCCTGGCCCAGCCGCCAGACCGCCACCCCACCCAGGCGGTAGCGCCTCACCAGGGCCAGCTTGAAGGCAGCGCTGAAGCGGTCTTCGAACCAGACCTGGGTGCCCTGGGACGTCACGAAGTACGGTGTGCGGTGTACGGGATGCCATCGGAGGGTCGCGCCGCTGGAGCGCAGCTCGGCCATGGCCTGGGCGTAGGTGAGGCCCCGGGCCTGGGGGGCTCCCTCTTGCCAGGCGTAGCCGTAGGCGGGCAGCCCCAGCACCACCCGGGAGGGGGCCACCCGAGAGACCGCGTAGCGCACCACCTGCTCCACCCACTCCACCGAAGCCACGGGCCCCGGCGGCCCGGTACGGTAGTGCTGGTCGTAGGTCATCAGCCACAGCTGGTCGGCGGTGCTGCCCAGGGCCCCGTAGTCGTAGGCGTCGGCGGGCAGGTCCCGGGTGCGGGCCGGAACGGCCACGGCCAGGCGCATGCCCTGGCCGTGAAGGGCGGCCGCCAGCTCCCGCACGAAGCGGGCCAGCGCCTGCCGGTCCGCGGGCCGCACGTTCTCCAGGTCCAGGGTGATGCCCGCCAGCTGCAGCCGGGCAGCCTGCCGGGCAATCTGCTGCACGGCCTGCCGGGAGGCATCCGGGTCGGTCAGCACCGCATGGGCCAGGTTGGCGTCGAAGGCATCTCCCTGGAAATTGTGGACTAATGCGTACATTTGCATTCCAAGGGAGCGGGCCAGGGAGGCCACCCGGCTCATCTCCTGCGGGTCTATCTCCCACGCCAGCTGCCCGTCAGGGGTGAGCCGCCATGCCCAAACCGAGATGGCCTCCAGCGTCCCCCGCAGCGAAGCCAGCAAGCCCGTGCGGCGGGGATCATGCAGGTAGTATCCGATGACGGAAGGGCCGGCAAAGGGGCTTTGCGGCAACGGCGCAGGCGCCGGCAGCTGAGGCTTGAGGCGCAGCAGGGGCCCCCACATCCATC
>DATCLL010000269.1:0-9932 GCA_036563935.1 Limnochordales bacterium
GTAGGCCTGCTCCACCGCCTGCCAGTCCACCTTCACGAAGCCTGCCCGGCTCAAGGCCACCAGCGCCGTCACCAGAAGCCCCACCACCACCAGGGCCGCCCGCAACGCCTTCTTGACGGTGTAGCCCACCGCCAGGCCCAACAGCAGCCCCAGCCCCGCACGCTCCCCCAGAAGCCACCAGTCCAGCTGCAAGGGCCTTCCCTCCGGCAGCAGGCCCTTTCGAGCTCGCGCCGAACCCCACCTGCCCCGCGGGGGTGCGGCCGGGCCACGGCCGGCGCCCGGGGCCCAGGGGAACCGGAGGACCAAGGAGGAGGTGCAGCCCCGGGGTGAAGGAGGCGGCAGGCCTGCCACCCTGTGGCAGCGGCGCCGGGCAGGAGTTCAACCCCGATGCCGCCTGGCGGGCGCTTGAGCAGCGCATCGTGGACTGCCAGGCGTGCCCGCGTCTTGTGCAGTACCGCCAGCAGGTGGCGGCCAGGGGCAAACGGGAGTTCGCCGGCTGGCAGTACTGGGGCCGTCCGGTGCCGGGGTTCGGCGATCCCCGGGCCCGGGTGCTGGTGGTGGGGCTTGCCCCCGCGGCCCACGGCGCCAACCGCACGGGCAGGATGTTCACCGGAGACGCCAGCGCCGATTTCCTGGTGGCGGCCCTGTTCCGGGCGGGCTTCGCCAACCAGCCTTACTCCCGCCGGGCGGACGACGGGCTGGTGCTGCGGGAGGTGTTTCTCACCGCGCCCGTGCGCTGCGCCCCGCCGGACAACCGCCCCCTGCCCGAGGAGCGGGACCGCTGCCTGCCCTTCCTGGAGGAGGAGTTCCGCCTGCTGCGGCCGCACCTGCGGGTGGTGGTGGCGCTGGGCCGCTTCGCCCTGGACTGCTGCCGGCGCCTGCTGCAGGGGGAGTTGAGCCTGCAGGAGCGCCGGCGGCTGCGCCAGTTCCCCTTTCGCCACGGCGCCGTGCTGGAGCTGGCCGACCGGGGGCTGTACCTGGTGGCCTCGTACCACCCCAGCCGCCAGAACACCCAGACCGGCCGGCTCACGGCGGCCATGATGGACCAGGTGTTCCAGACGGTGCGCCGGCTCCTGGAGCCGGCCGGGCCGGTGGCGCCGTTCACAGGGGCACGGGGTGCCGCCGGCGGCCCCTCCAGCGCACCAGGTGGCTGACGCCGCACTGCCGCGCCAGCTCCGCTGCCCGGGAAAAGCCCGCTCCCACCTCCTCGGGGCGGTGGGCGTCGGAGCCCAGCTGCACCTCCAGGCCCGCCTGCACCACCTCCCGCAAAAGCGGCGGCGCCGGGTACACCTCGGCGGCCGGCCGGCGCAGTCCGGCTGTGTTCAGCTCCACCACCAGCCCTGCCTGCCGCGCCGCCTCAAGGGCCCTGCGGAACGCCCTGTGGGGAAAGCGCTGCGGCCGGTGACCGAACTTCTTGGGCAGGTCCAGGTGGGCCAGCACGTCGAACAGCCCCCTGCCCGCGGCCTGCTCCACCAGGTGGAAGTAGCGCTCCCACAGCTTTTCCACGTCGGCGCCGGGCCAGGTGACCTCGGGGGAGAAGTCCACCGCCGCCCCGTCCACGAAGTGCACCGAGCCGATGAGGTAGTCCCACGGCACGCCCTCCAGGACGGCGCGCGCCGCCTGCTCCGTGCCGGGCAGGAAGTCCACCTCCAGCCCCAGCCGCACAGGCCAGCCCCGGCTTTGGGCCTGGAGCACCACCTCCACGTAGCGGGCCAGGGGTTCCTGGAAGTCCCCTGCCAGCCAGCCTGCCACTGCGGGGTGCTGGTCGGCCCGTGACTGCCACAGCGGCCGGAAGATCTCCCGGAACTCCCGGAAGCGGTGGCAGTGCTCGCTGATGCCCACCTCCTCCACGCCACGGCGCTCCGCGTGACGCAGGTACTCCTCGATGCGCTCCAGGGTGTACGGGCAGGGCGCCGCGGCCTCGTCGGGCTCCAGGTGCATGTGGTAATCGGCCCAGGCCACGCCGAACGCTCCCTTCGGCTGGATGTCGTGGCAGAAGGATGGTTCGCCGGGCTCGCAGAACAACCCCGCCGAGCGCAGCGCCGGGCCCCGGCGCGGGGGAGGGAGAAGGGTGCGGACAGGCCGCAACCATAGCCGGTGGGGTGCGTGCAGGCGTGTGGCAGTCTTGCTGAGCGGCCTGGTGCTGGCAGGCTCGCCCGCCCTGGCCCAGGCGCCGGCGCGAAGCCCAGTGGCCACGGTGGAGCTGGCCCAGGTGGTCATCCTGCGGGTGCGCGACCCGGGCCCGTGGCCTTCGGTGTACGCCCGGGCCGAGGAGATTTACCGCCGCCTCAACGAGGTGGTGCAACAGGGGCCCCAGCAGGTGGCCGCGCAGGCGGTGGCCGTGGCCCCCGGCGGCGGGGGCTACGTGGTCAGGGTGGGAGACCGGGTCATCGCCACCGTCACCCGCCAGGACGCCCGGCTGAACGGCACCACGCCCCAGGCCCTGGCGCGGCTTTGGGCCGCCAACCTCCGCTCCGCCCTGGCCAGCTTCGTAGCGCTGCACGCCAGGCCCGCGCCGCCCGTGCTGTAAGCGGGCTTCTAACCGGGCTTGCGGCCGGCAGGGTCAGCCGGGCCGGCTGCGGGCGGCGCGGCAGCCAGGTCGCCCAGAAAGGCCTGAACCAGGGCCAGGGCCACGGCGGCAGCCGTCTCCGTGCGTAAAATCCTGGGGCCCAGAGATACGGGCGCGCAGCCGGCCTGCTCGGCCGCCTGCACCTCTTCCCCGGTCAGGCCGCCTTCCGGGCCGATGCAGACGGCCACCCCGGGCACGGCTGACGCCTTGAAGCGGCCCAGCAACTCTGCCAGGGGCACCGTCGCCTTCTCCCAGGCCACCAGCCTCAGCCAACTCGGGCCCAGCTGTGCCACGCGGGCCATGGCCTCGTTCCAGTCCATGGGCCCCTCCACCGGCGGTACCACGGCCCGGCCACACTGGCGAACTGCCTGCTCGACCACCCTCTGCCAGCGCCGCACCCGCTCGCCGCCAGGCGCCGGCCGTACCACGCAGCGCCGGCACACCGTCACCCACAGGGCGGTCGCCCCCAGCTCCGTGGCCTTCTCCAGGGCCAGCTCCATGCGGCCTGCCTTGGCGGCTGCCTGCACCAGCACCAGGGAAAAGGGCGGTTCGCCTGCCGGGCCCCGGGCGACGCCGGGATGGCCTGCCAGCTGGCACCAGACCCCCGCCGGGTCCACCGAAACCACCCGCGCCGTGGCCCTCTGCCCGGTGCCGTCGAACAGCTCCAGCGCCTCCCCCACCCGGGCCCGGGCCACCCGGGCCAGGCGCCGGCCCTCCTCCCCCTCCACCCGCACCGAAGCGCCCTCCGCAAGGCCGTGCAAGCTGCCCGGCGGAACCCGGGCCCGCAGCAAGGTCACCGGACCGTCCCCACCGCGACAGCCTGCATCCAGGCCCACGTCCCCCACTGGCCCCACAGCTCCACCGCCAGCCCCGCCTCCTGCCAGGCCTGCTGGACGGCGTCACGGTCCTGGCCCGCAAAGCCCGCTCCCACAACCCTGCCGCCGGGCCGCAGCAGCCGGGCCACAGGCCCTGCCAGCTCCGCCAGCAGGGGGCCCGTTAGGTTGGCCACCACCAGGTCGGCCCCTCCGGCTCCCCAGGCCGCCAGGGCCCGGTCCACAGAACCCAGCATCACCCGCACCCGGGAACCCACCCCGTGGAGCCGCACGTGCCGGCGGGCCTCCTGCACGGCCACCGGGTCGGTGTCCACGGCCAGCACCCGCCGGGCCCCCAGCAGGGCGCAGGCCACCGCCAGGATGCCGGAACCCGTGCCCACGTCCACCACCCTGGCCCCGTCCGCCAGGGTCAGCGTGGCATCCTGCAACGCCCACAGCACCTGGCGGGTGGTGGGGTGATGGCCGGTTCCGAAGGCCATGCCCGGGCGGATGGACACCCGAATCGGCCGTTTTGCCGCGAGGTCCTTTCCCACGGGCCCGCCGGTCAACCGGCCCCTGCCCCGGTCCCCGCCCCGGCCCCGGGCCGAGCCCCGCAGCCACCTGCTCGGCAGGGAAGCCAGGGGCCGCACCACGATGTGGCCCACCCGGAAAGGCTGCAGGGTCTTCTCCCAGGCGGCCACCCAGCGCCGCCATTCCGCCTCCCACAGGGGACGGGGCCCGGCCACGGCCGCCGTGCCGTCCGGGAAAGGGGCCGCCTGCAGGCCGCCAGCCAGGCTGCCGGCCGGCCCCTGCCCCGCCATGCGACGGCATGCCGCCCGCGCGGCAGACCAGCTGGTGAAGTAGGCGTCTACCACGTGGAAGGGGAGGTCGCCGGGCCCCTGGGCGGCGGCCACGTGCGCCCCCAGGCAGCCCGGCTGGCTGGCCAGCCACCCGGCCAGCTCCTCATCCCAGGGAGCCCGGGTGCGCACCTGCACGTGCCAGCAACGGATGGGGCTCAGCCGCCGCGTCGCCGCTGCCACCGCCCGAAAAGGGAACCCTCGCCCTCCTGGGAGGCCCGAGCGGCGCCGTCTCCTCCCAGCGCCTCCCGCAGCAGCTGCTTCTGCCGCTCGGTGAGGTGGGTGGGAGTGACCACCCGCACCCGCACCACCTGGTCCCCTCGGCCGCCCCCCGGCCGGGGGACGCCCTTGCCCCGCAGGCGGAACTCGGTGCCCGTCTGGGTGCCCTCGGGAAGGCGCAGGGAGGCCGACCCGTCCAGGGTGGGCACCGTAAGTTCACCGCCCAGGGCGGCGTCCAGGAGGCTGACGGGCACCTCGCACCACAGGTCATAGCCGTGGCGCACGAACAGCTCGTGGGGGCGCACCTTCACGTACACGTACAGGTCCCCCGGCGGCCCGCCGTCCACCCCCACGTCGCCCTCGCCGGGGATGCGCAGCCGGGTGCCGTCCTCCACCCCGGGCGGCACCCGCACCGTAATGCGGCGGCGCCGGCGTACCCGCCCTTCGCCGCCGCACTCCCGGCAGTACGCCGCGATGAAAACCCCCCGCCCTGCGCAGCGGGGACAGGTGGATACCTGCACCACCTGGCCCAGCAGGGACTGGGCCACCCGGCGCACCTCGCCCGTGCCGCCGCATGCCGGGCAGCGCTGCGGACTGTGGCCGGGCTCGGCGCGGCTGCCCCGGCAGCGGGGGCATATCTCCAGGCGGGGGCCTTCCAGGGTCACCTCGGTGCCGAACACCGCCTGGGCCAGGTCCAGCTCCACGTCGTAGCGGAGGTCGCTGCCCCGCGCGGCCCCGGAGCGCCGGCTGCGCGGTTGGCCGCCGCCGAAGAACCAATCGAAGACCTCTTCCAGGTCCGGAAAGCCTTCAAACCCGCCCGGCCACCCGCCGGGGCCCGGGCCGCCGCCTGCCCCTGCCGCCTGGCCGTCCGGGCCGGAGACCCCGTCAGCCACGAACCCGAAGCGGTCATACTGCGCCCGCTTCTCCGGGTCGCTTAAGACCTGGTACGCCTCGCTGATCTCCTTGAACTTCTCGGCCGCCTGGGGGTCTTCTTTGTTGACGTCCGGGTGGTAGCGGCGCGCCAGTTCCCGGAAGGCGCGCTTTATCTCCTCCGGCGTGGCATCCCGCCGGACGCCCAGCACCTCGTAGTAATCCCGCTTGGGCGCCATGCCCGAGGCACCTCATCCCCTGCCGGCCGCCCCCGCCACCCGCCGGCTGCGACCTTCCCGCGGGTGGTTGCCGCCGGCCCGCCTCACGGGGCTATCTCAGCCGGCCTTTCCCGAGGACTCGGGGTTTTCCACCCGGTACTCCGCGTCCACCACCTTGCCGTCTCGCCCGCCGGGGCCGCCCTGGCCGTTGCTGCCCGGCTGGCTGCCCGCAGAGCTGCCCGGCGAGCCTGCCGCACCGGCTGCGGCGTAGGCCTGGGTGGCGAGCTCGTGCAGGGCCTTGCTCAGGGCCTCCATCCGCTCGCGGATGGCCTCGGCCTGACCGCCCTCCACGGCCTTGCGCAGCGCCTCCCGGGCCTCGTCGATGCGGCGGCGCTGGTCGTCGCTGACCCGGGCCCCCAGATCCTTGAGGGTGCGCTCCGAGTGGTACAGGAGGTTGTCCGCCTGGTTGCGCAGCTCCGCCATCTCCTTGCGCCGGCGGTCCTCCTCGGCGAACTTCTCCGCCTCCTTCACCATGCGCTCGATGTCCGCCTCGGACAACCGCGAAGACTGCACGGTGATGGACTGGGAGCGCCCCGTGGCCATGTCCCGGGCGGAGACGTGAACGATCCCGTTCACGTCGATGTCGAAGCTGACCTCGATCTTGGGCACGCCCCGGGGGGCCGGCGGAATGCCCGTCAGGGTGAAGCGGCCCAGGGAGATGTTGTCGGCAGCCATGGGCCGCTCCCCCTGCAGCACGTGGATCTCCACCTCCGTCTGGTTGTCGGCTGCCGTGCTGAAGATCTGCTTGCGGCTGGTGGGGATGGTGGTGTTGCGGGGGATGAGCACCGTGAAGATGCCCCCCAGCGTCTCCACGCCCAGGGACAGCGGCGTGACGTCCAGCAGCACGATGTCCCGGATCTCCCCGGCCAGCACCGCCGCCTGGATGGCCGCCCCGATGGCCACCGCCTCGTCGGGGTTGACCCCCTTGCTGGCCTCCTTGCCGAAGATCTCCCGGATCTTCTCCTGGACGGCCGGCATGCGGGTGGAGCCGCCCACCAGCAGGATGCGGTCCACCTGGGAGGGGCTCAGCTTGGCATCCTGCAGCGCCTGCATCACCGGCGGCACCAGAGCCTCGATGAGGTCTGCCGTCATCTGGTGGAACTGCGCCCGGGTCAGGGTGCGCTCCAGGTGCACCGGGCCAGACGGGCCCACCGCGATGAAGGGCAGACTGATGAGGGTCTCCTGCAGCCCGGACAATTCGATTTTGGCCTTCTCCGCCGCATCCTTCAGGCGCTGCATGGCCATGCGGTCCCCGGAGACGTCCAGGCCGCTTTCCTTGCGGATCTCCTCCACCAGCCAGCGCATGATGCGCTCGTCGAAGTCGTCGCCGCCCAGGTGGTTGTTGCCGGCCGTGGCCTTGACCTGGAAGACGCCACCCCCGATCTCCAGGATGGAGACGTCAAAGGTGCCCCCGCCCAGGTCGAAGACCACGATGGTCTGGTCCTCTTTCTGCTTGTCCACCCCGTAGGCCAGCGCGGCGGCCGTGGGCTCGTTGATGATGCGGAGCACCTCCAGGCCCGCGATGGTGCCCGCGTCCTTGGTGGCCTGGCGCTGGGCATCGGTGAAGTAGGCCGGGCACGTGATGACCGCCTTGCGGACGGGCTCCCCCAGGTAGTTTTCCGCCTCCTGCTTCAACTTTTGAAGGATGAAGGCGGAGATCTGCTGCGGCGTGTACTCCTTGCCGTCCACCCGCACCTTGTAGTCCGTTCCCATCTTGCGCTTGATGGACAGGACCGTGCGGTCGGGGTTCAGGATGGCCTGGCGCTTGGCCGCCTGGCCCACCAGGAGCTGGCCCTCCTTGGTCCAGGCCACCGCCGACGGCGTCAGGCGGCTGCCCTCCGCGTTGGGGATGACCGTCACCTCTCCCCCTTCCATGACGGCCACCACGGAGTTGGTCGTGCCCAGGTCGATGCCGATAACCTTCTCCTTCTTGTCGCCCATAGCCGGTCCCTTCCATTCCCTAGAGGCGTCTTGTCGGCCCGCCGGCGCCCCATCCCGTCAGGCGCCTTCCTGGGCGCCCTGTGCCGGCGACGACGCGGGCGGCGACGGCCCCGCTGGCGAACCGGACGGGACCAGCACCCCTACCCGCACCAGGCTGGGCCGCAGCACCCTGCCCCGGAAATGGTACCCGGGCTGCAGCTCCTCCAGCACCAGCCTGTCCTTGCCGGGCTCCTGCACCGGTACCTGCTCCACGGCCTGGTGCACCTGCGGGTCGAAGGGTTCGCCCTCGGCCGCGATGCGCTGGACGCCCTCCTCGGCCAGAGCCCGCAGCAGCTCCTGGTGCACCATGCGAAGCCCGCTCAGCAATCCGGCCAGCAACCCGCCGCCGCCCCCGGCCGCCTCGGCGGCGTCGGCCTCCGCGCGGGCCGCCACGGCCAGGGCTCGCTCCAAGTTGTCCACCACCTGCAGCATGCGCGCGGCCAGCCGGCCCACCGCCTCGTCCACGGACCGCTCCAGCTCCCAGCGCTGCCTGCGCCGGAAGTTGTCGAAATCGGCCTGCAGGCGCACCAGCTGATGGGTGAGCTCCTCCTTCTCCCGGGCCAGCCGCGCCAGCTGCTCCTGCCAGTCTTCCGGCACCAGGCCGGACGGCGCTTCCTGCTCCCCCGCCTGCCCGCGGTCATGCTCCGGCTCGCCGGCCGCCTGCGGCGCCTGCTCCTGTGCCGGGCCGGCCCCACGAGCCGAAGGACCTGTCCAGCCATCGGCCGAAGTGGGCACGGGCTCGAAGGGAGACGAAGCCCCCTCCATGGGTTCCTGCGGGCTACCGGTCTTCAGGGAGCGAACCCCCTCGCGTCGGCGGCATGCTCTCCAGCGCCTGGGACAGCGCGCTGGCGACCTGCTGCACGGAGCGCACGGCCCTCCGGTAGTCCATGCGCCGGGGGCCGATGACCCCCACCACCCCCAGCACCCGCTCGCCCCGGCCGTACGGCGCCATGACCACGCTGCAGCACCGCAGCGACATCACGGGCTGCTCCTGCCCGATGACCACCACCAGCTGCTCCACCTGGCCGTGCATGAGCAGCCTGTCCAGCACCTCGGGGTTGTGCAGGTCGTCCAGCACCTGCCGGGCCATCTCCACGTTGCGGAACTCCGGCTGCTCCAGGAAGTAGCTTACGCCCTCCACGTAGGCCCGGTCCGGACCCCGCTCCTGCATCAACTCCTGCAGGGCCTCGGCCAGCTGCTCCCGGGCGGTGCTGTAGGGCATCACCGCCGCCAGGGACTCCAGGGCCGTGCGGGTCCACTGTCCGGCGAAGTCGTGCAACAGGTCCGTCAAAAGCTCCGACCGCTGCTCCAACTCCCGCGGGTGCGCCGGCCCGTCCCAGTCCAGGATCCGGTTGTAAACGAAGGCCGGCTCCGCGACCACCAACAACAGCACGTGCTCCTCGTCCAGCGGCGCCAGCCGCACGTGCCGCAACTGCAACCGCTGCAGGGTTGGCCGCATCACCAGGCTGCTGTAGCGGCTCTCCCGGGCCAGCATCCGACCGGCCAGCCGGATGGCCCGCTCCATGTCCCTGCTGGTGAGGAACTGCTCCCGCAGCTCCTGCACCTCCGCCGGGTCCGTGGACGGCGGCTCCATGAGTTCGTCCACGTAGTACCGGTAGCCCAGGTCCGATGGGATCCGCCCGGCCGACGCGTGGGGCTGCTCCAGGTAGCCCTGCTCCTCCAGGTCGGCCATCTCGTTGCGGATGGTGGCCGGGCTCACCCCCGGCAGGTACTTACGGGCGATGGTGCGGGAACCCACCGGCTCCCCGGTGAGGATGTAATCGTCGGTTACCGCCCGGAGTATGCGCTGCTTGCGATCCTCCATCCGAATGGGCCGTCACCCGCGCCTTAGCACTCGTCAGCGATGAGTGCTAATCCGACCTTCACCTTAGCACCCGCCCGAAAGGCTGTCAAGGAACGACAACCTGCCGGGCCGCGGCCAGGATCTCCCGGGCCACCGCATCGGCCAGCAGAAACCCTCGGTCCGTCAGGCGCCACCAGTTCCGGCGGTGCAGGTGCACCAGCCCCAGGGCGGCCATCCGCTCCCACGCCCGCCCGTCGTAGGCCTGCTCGGGCCAAAGCCCGAAGCGGCGGTAAAACTCCTGACGGTCTACCCCCCGGGCCAGGCGCAGCCCCAGCAGGATGAACTCGTCCCTCTGCTGCTGGCAGGTCAGCTGTTCGGCCCAGGCCACCGTCAGCGCCGGCTGCCCCGCAGCCGCCGCCACCCGGTACACCGCCGGGTGCCGGCGGTTGGCGAAGCGCCAGCCGGCCCAGTGGGAGTGGGCCCCCGGGCCCAGCCCCAGGTACTCGCCGCAGTTCCAGTAGTTGAGGTGGTGGCGGCATTCCC